>SLNU01000076.1 GCA_007132865.1 Bacteroidales bacterium
ACTTCCACACTGCCGTCCGCATGCTCCTCCACCACCACGTTGCAGGGCAGGAAAACACCAACTTTTCCCTCTATCTGCAGGGCCTGGTGGGCGAAATGGGGGTTGCAGGCCCCCAGGATGACATACTTCCGGAAATCGACATCGATCTTTTGCTTCAGGGTTTCCTTCACGTCAATACGGGTAAGCACACCGAAGCCTTCTTTTTTCAGTTCTTCGGTGGCCAGCTCTAAGGCCTCGCCATGGGTCGTGTTGTGCATCAGGGTTTTGAAATAGTAAGCCATGGGTGAAAATGCGTTAAGTGAATACCGGTTTTGAAATGAAAACAAACAGGCAACCGGAATTGTTTTCCCGGCCACAAAACATCCGGGTAACCAGAAAGCAACATGGCAAAAAGAAACCGCCTGCAAAATGATTGCTGAGGCGGTTTCTATAAGCGTTGAGGCGGTTTCTCTGCGCAGAGAGGCGGTTTCTTTGTGGCCGGTCTCTCTTTAGAAAATGAACAGGTCTTCTTTACTCAGTTTGGTAACGGGTCCGAACAGGCGCTCCACTTCCGCGAAGTCGATCACGTTCTCATCGCCGAGGATTACATAGGTTTTGGGTTGGTCCTTCACGTATGTCTGGTTGAACTTGCTGACATCCGATAGGGTGAACCTGGGAAGTTCCCTGTAAAGCTCCTTGCGGATATCCTTATCGAGGCCCATCCTCCTGGCATTAATATAGCTCCAGATCACGCCTGTGTCCCTGGTCCGCTGTGTCCGGATATTGGACACCAGCTGCTCCTGGGCCAGCCTGAACGAGGTCTCTGACAATGGCATTTCAGTGAACAGCTCGTTGAATGCACTGAAGGCATCTACCACCTTGTCATTCTGGGTGGCGATGTAGCTGAAATTGATGTAATGGCCGTCCGGTCTTGACGGGGCCGAATAGTTCGAGCGTGCGGTATAGGCCAGTCCGCGCTTCTCACGCATCTCCTGGAAAACGATGGCATTCATGCCCCCTCCGAAGTAACCATTGTACATCTGGATGAGCGGAATCCTTTCCGGGTCGTATCCCATTCCCCTGGTGATGGTCTGAAGGTAACTCTGATTGGCATCGTAATGGGCAAAATAGACCTTGTTTTCCATGGTTTCCCGCGGAACAAATTGCAGGCCCTGTTGAATGGCGGTCAGCGTTGCAGGTGTTTTGTGCTGCGTATGGATCATGTCGGCCACCTGGTCGATGGACTGCGGTCCGAAAAACACAACACTGTGCTGTATTCCCCAGAGGTTTTGCAGCGCCTGTATCAGTTGTCCGGAGGTGATGGCATCCATTTCTGCATCGGTAAGCGTATACCGGGCAGGGTTTTCGGGTCCGAAAGTAGCATAGCTGACCAATGCCTGGAAGTTTGCCTGCTGATTGGCCTTGCTGTCATGCCTGGCCTTCTTCTGGTTTTCCACATATTGCTTCAAGGCAGTCTCATCTGCCGTGGCATTCCAGATCAGCTCCTCGAACAGTCCGACTGCCGCCCGCAGATTTTCTGACAATCCGCTAATCGTGATGCGTGTTTCTTCTGTTCCGACATTTACGAAGAATGTGCAGGCCAGCTTGTAGAACTCATTGCTGATGTCTTCAGCGGTCATTTTCCCGGTACCCAGGAAATTGATAAAGCCTCCGGCCAGTGGCAGAAGTTTGTCATGGTAGCTGCCCATTTCCCAATAGTAGGTAAGGGTAAAGGTGGGGTTGGCCTCGTTCTCGGCGTACAGGATCTCAATGTTGTTTGGAGTTATGGCCCTGCTAATGTCGGTTTCGTAATTGATGAAAACCGGTTCGATCGGATCGACGGTGGTTGCTTTCACTTCTGTCAGCAAGGGGGACTCATCATCGCGGTTGATGAAGATCGGGGTGATTTCCGGTTTTTCGACCTGGGGGATATTGTCAGGCTGTCCCTGCCGTTTGTAGACAACGACATAGTTGTTGTCCCGCAGATGCTGATTGGCAAAGGCGACAAGGTCTTCCTTGGTAATGGCACTTAGCTCGTCAATGGTTTTAAGGGATTTTTCGTAGGGCACCCCGTTCAGGAACGCCATCGCCATCGACATGGCCCTGGCCTGGTTGCTCTCTACCCGGCGCATTTCCTGCAGGCGCAGGTTGTTGATGGCTGCCTCCATGAGCCAGTCGGGGAACGCTCCCTTTTTCAGCAACTCTATCTGTTCCAGAAGGAGGTCCCGGACTTCGTCCAGGCTCTGCCCGCGTTTGTTGCGGCCGGATAAAGTGAGCACGGAATAGTCTGCCATGGTCCTTACCGAGGCAAATGCGCCAAGGGTGGCCATCGTTCTGTTCAGGTTCTGGTCAATCAGTCCGGCACGCCCGTTGGCCAGAATCATGCTGACCATGCGAAGCATTGGCACCTGGTCAGAGGTTGCCCCTTCAAACCGCCAGCCCAGCTGTATGTTCTCGGCCTGTAGTCCGACGACTTCCTTTACTATCGGAGAAGTGATCTGCGGCTGTTCGCCGAAGGCCAGCTCAGGCAGGGGAGAAGCTTGGAGGTGTCCAAAATGCTCTTCAATGACACGGATGGCCTCATCGGGATCGAAATCACCAGACATGACCACGGCCATATTGTTGGGCACATAATACTGGTCGAAAAAGTTGCGGATGTTGATGATGGAAGGGTTTTTCAGATGCTCTGAATCCCCGAGCGTGGTCTGCAGCCCGTAAGGGTGATTCGGAAAAAGTCCGCTAAGCAAAGCCTCTGAAGCCAGGCGGCCGTCGTTGGTGAGGGACATGTTTTTCTCTTCGTAAACGGTTTCCAGCTCGGTATGGAAAAGCCTGAGTACGGGGTCGCTGAAGCGGTCCCCTTGTATCCTGGCCCAGTTATGGAGCTGGTTGGAGGGGATGTTCTCAATATAAATCGTATAATCGTTGGATGTCCCGGCATTGGTGCCAATCGATCCGATGGCGGTCATCAGGCGGTCGTATTCGTTCGCAATGGCATAGGTGGAAGCCTCGTAGGAGAGGGCGTCAATCTCACGGTAAAGCTCCCTTCTTTTTGCTTCGTCGGTTTCCAGTCGGTACAGCTCGAAAAGGGCTGTGATTTTGTCGAGCAGCACTTTCTCTTTTTCGTAGTCAATGGTGCCGAAACTGCTGGTGCCCTTGAACATCAGGTGCTCAAAATAGTGGGCCAGTCCCGTGGTTTCAGCCGGGTCATGCTTGCTGCCGACGCGGACGGCCACATAGGTCTGAATGCGTGGCGCCTCGTCGTAAACAGAGAGATACACCTTGAGTCCGTTGTCAAGGGTGTAGATCCGCGCATTCAGCGGGTCATCGGGAAAGCTTACATATTCCCTTTCTGCCCGGGCATGGCCCATGGACTGAATCAGGAAGATCAGAACGGCCGAAAGGACCAGTCGCAATTGGTTGTTGTGTTTCATGTTGCTGATTAATTAGGTTGATAAAGTGTTTCTGTAAGAGTACGGGGGTATTTTAACAATTTTATGGAATTCCAAATGGAGGAAAAGCGGTATTTTCGGCACTAAAATTAGCAAAAAACTTTTCATATACGTTCTTTGTTATTAGATAATTAACCTGGTAAACCACATTAACATTTTTTGGGAAACCCGGGCTTAAACCTTTGTCATATCCGACAGTCAAAATTTATTATACCTCTTTGCCTTAAACAATATCGAAAAAAATGAAAAAGAAGGCCCGCCCCTACACGGTTATTGTCCTGATTGCCGCTCTTGTGGGCGTGATCATATATCCAAAAATCCAACCCCTTTTCTCGGGCCGTTCCGGCGGACCAGAAGCGGGTGCGCCCATGCAGGGTTTTCAGCAGCGCGCCTTGCATGCCCATGGCCTGCTGATCGCTCCCGAAAGCATGGTGGAGCTGATCAACAGTTCCGGGACGTTGCTGCCAGACGAGGAGGTGGAGTTGTCGTTCGAGACTTCAGGCAAGATCGTAAGCATCAATTTCCGGGAGGGCAGTAAAGTGAGGAGAGGAGACTTGCTGGCCAAGGTGAACGACCGGCACCTGCAGGCCCAATTGTTGCGCTTGCAGGCACAGCTTAAACTTGCCGAGGACCGTGAGTACCGTCAGCGCACCCTGTTGTCACGGGATGCCATCAGCCAGGAAGCCTATGACCAGGTGGTGACCGAACTGCAGACCCTGGATGCGGATATCCAGCTGGTGCAAGCACGGATCGCCGAAACGGAACTGCGGGCGCCTTTTGACGGGACCATCGGACTCCGTTACCTGAGCGAGGGAAGCTATGCCAACCCGAATGCCCGCATTGCCAGGCTTATAAAACTCAGTCCGCTAAAAATCGAATTTTTCATCCCGGAACGTTACTCCGGGGAGGTGGCCGTGGGCTTTCCCATTGAATTCTCAGTGGATGGCCGTCCCGAAAAGTTTACTGCCGAAGTGTATGCGGTGGATCCGAAGGTGGATGTGCGCACCCGTACCATTATCGCCAGGGCACTTTATCCGAATACGAATGAAGAATTAAAGCCGGGCCGCTTTGCTGCGATCACGCTGCAGCTCTCGGAAACCCCTGATGCCATTGCCATCCCGACCCAGGCACTGATACAGGAAATGGATGGGGACAGGGTGTTTGTTTACCGCGGAGGCAGGGCTGAATCCCAATTTGTAAGCACTGGCCTGCGCACGGAGTCGCATATTCAGATCACCGAGGGACTTTCGTTCGGTGACACTTTGCTGACCACGGGCGTGATGCAGCTCAGGCATGCCATGCCTGTGTTGCTTGATACGGTCGTCAAATAATTTTTCCACTCCAATTGAAAATCGATGAGCTTATCGTCAATTAGCATAAAGCGCCCGGTTCTCGCCTCGGTCTTTACCATTCTGATCCTCCTTTTCGGGATGATCGGGATGACCTTCTTAGGTGTCAGGGAATTTCCCAGTGTGGACCCCCCGATCATTTCGGTCAGGACGTCTTACCCGGGTGCCAACTCCGATGTGATCGAGACGCAGATCACAGAACCCCTCGAGCAGAGCATCAACTCCGTGCCCGGCATACGCACACTGACCAGTGTGAGTCGTCAGGGCAGCAGCAACATCACCGTAGAGTTCGAGCTGAGCGTGGATATGGAAACCGCCGCCAACGATGTGCGCGACAAGGTAGGCCAGGCACAGCGCATGCTGCCGAGGGATGTGGACCCGCCGATCGTTTCGAAGGCCGACGCGGATGCCACCCCGATTATGTTCATCACCGTTTCCTCTCCACAGCGTTCCCTGCTGGAGATTACAGAGCTGGCAGACCTGACGCTTAAGGAAAGGCTGCAGACCATCCCGGGTGTCAGCGGCATCCATATCTGGGGCCAGAAACGTTATGCCATGCGCCTGTGGTTGGACCCGATCAAGCTTGCCGGTTACGGGCTTACGCCCCTGGATGTGCGCAATGCGATTGGACGCGAGAACGTGGAACTGCCATCGGGAAGGATAGAAGGGACCGCCACCGAGCTGACCATACGGACCCTCGGTCTGATGTCCACGCCGGAGGAGTTTAACAATCTGATCATTCGGGAGGAACGCGGACAGGTGGTCCGCTTCATGGATGTCGGACGCGCGGAACTTGGGCCTGAGGATGAAAGGGGTGGCCTGCGGCGCAACAGGGTGCCCATGGTTGGCAATGCCATCGTTCCACAGCCTGGCTCCAACCACATCGAGATCGCCGATGAGGTATACAGACGCCTGGAACACATCAAGCGGGACCTGCCCGACGATGTGACCCTGGAGATCGGCTTCGACAATACCCAGTACATCCGTTCTTCTATCCGGGAAGTGCGCAATACCATCTTCATAGCGTTTATACTGGTGGTGATCATCATATTCCTGTTCTTACGCGACTGGCGTACCACCCTGATTCCCATCCTGGTCATCCCGGTCTCGCTGATCGGATCGTTCTTCATCATGTACGCGGCGGGTTTCTCCATCAATGTGCTGACATTGCTGGCCGTAGTGCTTGCAATCGGACTGGTGGTGGATGATGCCATTGTGATGATGGAAAACATTTATGTGAAAATTGAAAAGGGGATGACGCCGGTAGAGGCCGGACTGGCAGGGGCGAAGGAGATCTTTTTTGCCATCATCGCCACCACAATCACCCTGGTGGCGGTGTTTTTTCCGATCGTATTCCTGGAAGGGATGACGGGACGCCTGTTCCGGGAGTTCAGCATCGTGATCGCCGGGGCTGTGGCCATTTCTTCCTTTGTCGCATTGTCGTTCACACCCATGGTGTCGACCAAGATCCTGAAACAGCGCACGAAACGTGGATGGTTTTTTCATCGGACAGAAGGGTTCTTCCAGCGTATGAACGAAGGCTATCGTAACGGCCTGGAATCTTTCCTGAAGCGCCGCTGGCTGGCCATCGTTATTTTATTTGCGTCAGCCGGACTTGTACTCTTGTTGTATGTGAATATCCCGGCCGAGATGGCCCCGATGGAGGACAGGTCTCAGGTGAGCATCAATGCAGTGGGACCCGAAGGGGCTACTTTTGAATACATGGAAAATTTTCTGGAGGAGATCACCGCGCTGGTAGAAAACACGGTGCCCGAACGATCAGATATGACGGCCATGGTGTTTGGCGGCCGGAACAATGTCCGTGTCGAGCTTGTCAAACCCGACCAGCGGGAAGCCAGCCAGAATGATATTGCCAACCGCTTGTCTGCCGCTTTGCGGCCGATGACCGCGGCCCGTGCATTCGTTCAGCAGCAGTCCACTTTCGGTGGCCGTCGTTCAGGGATGCCGGTGCAGTATGTTTTGCAGGCCCAGAGCATCGACAAACTGCGGGAGGTCCTCCCGGAATTCATGGAAAAGGTAGCCGAAAGCGAGGTGCTGCAGATGTCGGATGTGAACCTGAAGTTCACGAAACCTGAGCTGCAGATCCGCATCAACCGGGAAAAGGCAAACATGCTGGGGGTCTCGGCCCAAAATGTGGGGCAAACGCTACAGTTGGCGTTAAGCGGACAAAGGTTTGGGTATTTCTTCATGCACGGAAAGCAATACCAGATTCTTGGGGAGATGCAACGGGAGAACCGCAACAAGCCGTTGGACCTGAAATCGCTATATGTACGCAACAACAATGGGGACATGGTTCAGCTCGACAACCTGGTCACCCTGGAAGAGCAGACCGCGCCCCCGCAGCTATACCGTTATAACCGCTTTGTGTCGGCCACCGTATCCTCGGGCCTCGCCCCCGGTGTGACCATCAGCGAGGGCATCGCAGAGATGCACCGCATTGGCGATGAGGTGCTGGATGAGACCTTCCGGACTGCCCTGGCGGGGGATTCAAAGGATTTCGAGGAAAGTTCCTCCAGTTTGATGTTCGCCTTCCTGCTGGCACTTGTTTTGATCTTCCTGGTGCTTTCTGCCCAGTTTGAAAGTTTCAAGGACCCCCTGATCGTGATGATGACCGTGCCCCTGGCCATTACCGGGGCCCTGTTGTTCCTGTGGTATTTCGATATCACGATGAATATCTTCAGCCAGATCGGCATCATTATGCTTATCGGACTGGTTTCGAAGAACGGGATCCTGATGGTGGAGTTTGCCAACCAGC
>SLNU01000342.1 GCA_007132865.1 Bacteroidales bacterium
ACCGGCAAGGTGGCGCTGTATGCGGGACTCGGACAGGTCCTCTTTACCTCGGTGTTTGGCTTCCTGATCTGCATCTGGCTGGGTTTTGAGCCGGTGGTGAGTATTTACATTGCAGTCGCGCTGACCTTCTCATCCACCATTATCATTGTTAAATTATTGTCGGATAAGAAAGAGATTCAGTCCCTGCACGGGCAGATATCGATCGGCTTTCTGATCGTTCAGGACATTGTGGTCATTGTCGCGATGATCGTCCTTTCGGCCATGGGGACTCCCTCTGAGACCACCCTCACCAACGAGATCATCCTTGTGCTGATCAAGGGAATCGGACTGATCCTTCTGGTCATTCTGCTGATGCGCTATGTGCTCACCTGGGTAAGCTCGCTGATGGCCCGTACCCCGGAGCTGCTGGTGCTTTTCGCCCTCGCATGGGCCATTGCCCTGGCGGCTTTCAGCGACTACCTCGGCTTCAGCAAGGAGGTAGGTGCCTTCCTGGGCGGCCTCTCGCTGGCATCCACCCCATACCGGGAAGTGGTGGCCGGACGGCTGACCTCGGTGCGGGACTTCCTGCTTTTGTTTTTCTTCATACATCTGGGTAGCCAGGTCAATGTACCCCTGCTCGGGCAACAGATCGTCCCGGCGGTGATACTGTCGTTGTTCGTGCTGATCGGGAACCCGGTCATCGTGATGATTATACTCGGACTGATGGGGTATCGGAAGCGGACCGGATTTCTGGCCGGGCTGAATGTGGCCCAGATATCGGAGTTCTCCCTGATCCTGGCTGCACTCGGACTGAGCCTTGGGCAGATCGACGAGGAAACCCTGGGACTGATTACGCTGGTTGGACTAATCACCATCGGCATTTCCACTTACCTGATCATGTATTCCCACCAGCTTTATGAGAAGGTGGCCCCGGCACTGCAGGTGTTTGAAAAGAAGGTACCCTCCATGGAGATCGGTGAAGGAGATATCGCCCAAAAAGAATTCGATGTGATCATATTCGGATTGGGTATGTATGGCAACAACATCGCCAGGAGCCTTGAAAGCGAAGGATTCCGGGTATTCGGTGTGGATTTTGATCCCAGGGCCCTGAAGCGCTGGAGAAAGAAAGGCCGGGCAGGACAATACGGGGATGCCGACGATCCGGAACTGCCGGATATTCTTCCCCTCAGCGCACAATGCGTGATCTCCACGCTGGACGACAAGCCCGTCAACCTGGCCCTGATCAAGTATTTCCAGGATGCCGGGTATGAAGGCAAAATCGCCGTTACATCCTATACAGGGCGCACCGCCAAGGAGATGGAAAAAGCCGGGGCCGACCTGGTGCTGCTGCCTTTCGTGGATGCATCCGAAAGCATTCCTGCAAAACTGAAATCCTTACACAGATCCGACAAATGAAAAAGAAATGGACATTTTCCGTGGCCCCCGCCCCTGTGTTCACATTTGCCCTTGCCTTTGCATTTGCCTTTGCCTGCAGCGGTCCGGACAGTGCACAACAATCAGAGCCTGCAAGGTCAGTAGTGACTGCCAGGGCCGAGCTGCGTGACCTTTCTGCACGCCGGACGGTCACCGCGCCGGTCATAGCATACAAAAGGGTGTATGTAACGGCCAGAACGGCAGGACAGGTGCTGGAAGTGCATTTTGAAGAGAGCGAGCGCGTGCGCAGGGGGGAACTGCTGGCCAGGCTGGACACCCGGCGGCAGCAGGCCCAGCTGAGGCAGGCCAGGGCTGCTGCCGATGAGATCAGGCGGCAGTATGAACGAAACAAGGTATTGTATGGCAGCGAAGCCATTAGCCTGGCAGAGCTGGAGCTGTTGGGAGGACAATTGGAGGAAGCCGAAAGCCAGGTTGATTTCTGGCAGGTGGAGGTGGAATACGGGGAGATAAGGGCCCCTGTCGATGCGGTCGTGGCCTCGCGGCTTGTGGAGGTTGGCACCACGGTTTCAGAAAATGAGCGCCTGTTTACCATCGAAGACCATGGCCTGCTGGTTGCCCGCCCTGGCGTGCCGGAGCTTGACCTGAAAGGACTGCAAAAGGGGCAGCAGGTGGACCTTGAATTTGATGTGTTTCCCGCACAGGCATTTACCGGAACCATCCGCCGGATCTTCCCCTCTGCAGACCCGCTGACAAGGCTGTTTACCGTAGAGGTGGAGATCCATCAGGAACAGACCCCCCAGCCTGTTCGACCGGGATACCTCGCCCGGGTCCACTTTACCACAGACCCCCGGCCGGATGCTACGGTAGTACCCCCCGAAGCAATCCTTTCCCGGGATGGGTCTGCGTATGTATTTGTGGTAAAAGACGGGGAGATGCTGGAAATGCGGCATGTGGAGACGGGCATCGAACGGGATGGATGGGTGGAGATTCTAAGCGGTATTGAGCCTGGGGAAGAGGTCGCTGCCGGCAATCCCGAAGCCCTCAGTGATGGAATTCAGGTGAATGTAACGGGTACTTTCAGGAGATATGGATTCAGGGAATAATATGGCAACAAAAGACAATCCCCGGGAAAAACGAACCGGACTTTCTTCCGGAGCCATCCATAGACCAGTGGCGACCCTGGCCCTGACTGCGGTGGTGATCGTGATCGGGATCCTGTTCTCGGGCAGGCTGCCGGTGAGCCTGCTGCCCGAAGTGGAATACCCCCATATCCGGGTTGTGGTCAATTATCCGGGGGTAACACCCGAAGTAATCGAGGAGCAGGTCACCCGGGTGCTGGAACGCAACCTCTCGGCTACTGCAAACCTCGCCGAGTTGCATGGCCGCGCCAGCGAAGGCCGTTCCTATATAGAGATGTTTTTCGAGGTAGGGACCGACATCGACCTGGCCCTGCAGGATGCAGCCCGGCAACTGGAGCGCGCCCGGGCAGAGCTGCCTGCAGGGATTGACCCGCCAAGACTGATGAAAATGGACCCCTCCCAGAGTCCTGTTTATGAACTGGCGTTCAGCTCCCCGCTGCGCTCATCAATCGAATTGCGGGAGTGGATAGACCAGCGACTGGTACCCCAGTTGCTTACCGTACCCGGAACGGGGACCATTGAAGTGGCGGGAGGCCGCGAAAGGGAGATCGACGTGGTGGTGGACCCCGAACGCATGCGCTCTTATGGGCTCAGCCTTGAGAGCATCAGCCAGACCCTGGCCATGCGTAACGTGGATATTGCCTCGGGCAACATTACCTCCGGGCAGTATGATGTGCTGGCGCGGACCGAAAACCGGTACCGGGATGCCAGGCATGTGGCGGCCACGCTGATCAGGATACCCGGATCTGACAGACACATACGCTTGTCGGATGTGGCCAGCATTACAGATAGCCACCGGGAGCAGCGGCTGTTTGCACGGTTTGGCGGACAGGATGCCGTGCAGGTGACCATCATGAAGCAGCCGGATGCCAATACCGTGTCGGTGATCGACGGACTGGACCAAACGCTTGCCGAACTCGTCGATGCTGATTTCATCCCCGCAGACATCGCCTTTGAAACGATACGGGACGAGTCATTTTTCATCCGGGCCTCGCTCCGGTCGGTCGGGACGGCGGCCGTGCTTGGCGGACTCCTGGCCATGCTGGTGATTTTCCTGTTCCTGGGCAGCATCCGGAAGTCCCTGATAATCACCCTGACCCTGCCGGTTGCCATCATCGCCACGTTTCTGCTGATGTATGCGAGCGGATTGACCCTGAATGTGATGAGCCTCGGCGGACTGGCACTGGGGGTCGGTTTGCTGATCGACAATGCGCTGGTGATCCTTGAAAACATATTCCGCCACCGGGAAAAGCTGGGGAAGCCACAGCTGCAGGCTGCCCACGAAGGGACGGCCGAGGTGTCGACCGCTGTTTTTGCAGGCACCATGACCAACCTGGCCGCTGTACTCCCATTCCTGCTGCTCAGCGGGATGGCAGCCCTTATATTTAAGGAGCTGATCCTTACCATTTCGTTTGCCATCATCGCCTCCCTGCTGGCAGCACTGACACTTGTTCCGGCCCTGGCCGCCATGGCGGGGGGCGGGGGGCGGCGGACCTACCGCATAAGCCAATGGTTCCAGGGTGTCATGGAACGACTTACCGCTTTTTACACAAGGACCATCCCACGCCTGATCAAAGCCCGGCTGGCAGTGATCCTGATCGCCCTGCTGGCCCTGGCAGGAAGCATCTGGCTACTCAGTGGCAGCGGGACCGAATTTCTTCCCGCCGTGGATAACGGACGCATCTCCATGCGATTTGTCCTTCCGCTGGGAACACCCCCGGAGCCTACAAATGAAGCTACCATGGCCATCGAAGACCTGGTCAGGGAAATGCCCCATGTACAGACCTATTATGCCACGGCCGGGGGCTATTTCCGCGGGGGACAATTGTCGATCAGGGGAGGCATGATCGACATGGTCGTGCAGCTGGTGCCGCATCGCGACCGCCGCGGCTATTCGGCGGAGCGCTGGGTGTCTGAATTCAGCGGAAAGATCCGCCAAAGCGGCATGGCTTTCACACAACAGCGCATTCGCGGACCCCGTCTGGAAGGATTACGGACCTCCTTTGTGGACGACGATATTTCTGTGGGCATCGTCGGTGAAGACCTGGATGAACTGGATGCCATTGCCAGAATGGTGCTTGACAGGATCCGCACGGTGGAAGGCATGGGCAGTGCCCAGATCGGAAACGAGGAACGCATCCCGCAAATCATCATCCGCCTTGATGAGGAGCGCAGCTCAGACATGGGCATCTCGGTTGCAAATGCCGGACAGGCGATCCGGACGGCCGTGGATGGCTTCGTCCCCACCAAGTATGTGACCGGCGGGTTTGAGTACAACATACGGGTGAGGTTGCCCCGAAGCGTCACCGGCTCGGTCAATGACCTGGCCAATATGCCCCTTTTTGACGAGCAGGGCAGACACATCCCCCTGGGTGCGGTGGCCTCGTTTCAATCTATACTGGGACCGGCACATATCGAACGCCTCAACCAGATACGTATCGTCAGGGTAAACGGCACGGTGAACCTGGAGGAGGCCACAGTCGGACAGGTCAATCAGCGCGTAAGGGAGGCAATGCGTGACTTTGAACTTCCCCGCGGCTACAGCCTGGTGTATGGGGGTGCAGCCGGATCCATCGCCGAAAGCAACCGCTCCATGCGGCTGGCGATTATCCTGGCCATCTTCTTCGTGTTTGTTGTCATGGCCGTACAATACGAACGGCTCAGCAGTCCCCTAATCATCCTCAGCACCCTGCCGTTCTCAATCACCGGGGTGGCCCTGATCCTTTGGGCCAGCGGCACCAGCCTCAGTGCACCCGTGCTGCTTGGGGTGATATTCCTGGTCGGTATCCTGGTCAACAATGCCATCCTGCTGGTGGAGTTTGCCCGGCAAAGGCAGGAGGTTGGACTGACTCCCGGGGAGGCAGTGGCAGAGGCCGGGTCAGCCAGGCTCCGCCCCATCCTGATGACCTCCCTGACCACCATGTTGGGCATGTTGCCGCTGGCAGCCGGTCTCGGGGAAGGGTCTGAACTGCTGCAACCCCTGGCACTAAGTGTAATCGGGGGCATGGCCCTGGGAACATTCATCACACTGGTGCTGCTCCCGGGAATCTATGTGCTGGCCGGCGACCTCCGGTTTAAAAAACGGAAATGATGTTTTTTTTGTAGGTTTGCAGCACAAACCAAAAAAAACATCCATATGAACCGAGTCGCACTGATTGCATTGTTGTTCTTGTTTGCCTGCCAACCAGGTTCCGGACCAGACAAAGCCAGCCTGAGGAGACCATCCACAGATGTAAGTCCTGTGGGACCTGCCACCATTGAAAATACCGTCAACCGCCTCACTGAGAAACACGGCACAGAATTCCACGACCGGATCCAGCGGGGAGTCAATCAAGCAGCCGTGCTGTGGCGCGACAGCGACGGGAACGTGCAGCAGTTCCAGGAGTACTGCCTGGAGAATTTCATTTCTGACCAAGAGGAGTTGGACATGGTATTCGATCGCCTTGCCCATTATTTTGAACACCTTTACGGTTATATGAACCGCATCAGCCTGGAGCTGAACAGACAGATACATGAGGACAGGGGACCCATCCACCGGATCGACCAGCTGTTCGGTGCCTACAGTCCGACTGCCCACATACAGGACGATTTCTACAACAACGGGATCGCCTTTTTCATTGCCCTGAACTTCCCCCGCTATTCGCTGGATGAAAAGAACAGCTTCGGGGCTGAGTGGAATGCCCGTCAATGGGGCTTTGCCAGGCTGGGTGACCGGTTCACCGCCAGGGTCCCGCCGGTTCTGATGCAGAATCTGAACCAGATATACAGCGATGGCAGGCTGTATATTTCCGAGTACAACATTTTTGCCGGAAGGCTGGTGAACGACCAGGGGGAAACCCGCTTTCCTGAGGAGATGAAGCTGCTGGCACACTGGAACATCCGCGATGAGATACGCTCGAATTACGGGCAGGAAGGCGGAATCGAAAAAAAGGAGATGCTGTACCAGGTGATGCTGCGCATCATAAACCAGGACATCCCCCGGGATGTGATCAACAGCGACCGCTACATCTGGAACCCATTCAGCAACGAAGTATGGGACGGCGACACGAAGGTGGAGCTGGATCCGGAAGGAAACATCAGGTACCAGCATCTTTTGTCAAATTTCCAGGCCCTTCAACAGATCGATCCCTACTACCCCGATATGGACACCTATATCAAGCGGCATTTTGACGGCACCATGGAGATCCCACAGGAAGAGGTGGAGGCCCTTTTCCGTGAATATGCCTCCTCTCCCCTGCTGAGGGAGTTGGGACAGCTGGTCAGTGAACGCCTGGGTCGCGACTTGCGCCCGTTTGACCTCTGGTATGACGGATTCAAGGCGAGAAGCGGTATTTCTGAGGAACAGCTCGACCAAATTACCAAGCGCCGCTATCCCGACGCCGAGGCCTTTAACCGTGATCTGCCCCGTTTTTTAAGGGAACTGGGGTATGAAAACGACATGGCTGAATTCATTGCTTCCCGGGTTGACGTCGATCCGGCCAGGGGATCCGGCCACGCCTGGCGGGCCTCCATGCGCGGCGTGCCTTCCCATTTGCGCACCCGGATCGGCAGGGACGGAATGGACTACAAAGGCTATAACATCGCTATTCATGAGTACGGCCACAATGTGGAGCAGACCATCAGCACCCGTATGGTCGACAATTATTTCGTGAACGGCATCCCGAATACGGCATTCACCGAAGCCCTGGCATTCATGTTCCAGCGGCGCGACATGGAATTCCTTGGGATCAGTCAGAAGGACCCCCTGCAGGAACACCTGGAAGTACTGGATGTATTCTGGGACAATTACGAAATGATGGGGGTAAGCCTCGTGGATATGGAAGTCTGGAAATGGCTGTATGACAATCCGGGGGCAAACGCGGATGACCTGAAAGCCGCAGTTGTCCGCATCGCCATAGAGGTCTGGAACGAATATTTTGCAGATGTGTTCGGCGAAAGGGACATCCCGCTGCTGGCCATATACTCCCATATGATACAGTCTCCGCTCTACCTGTCAAACTATCCCTATGGAAGGCTGA
>SLNU01000238.1 GCA_007132865.1 Bacteroidales bacterium
TAATTTTTGCGGCGTGAGAAGTCCCCGTGGCGTAGCCGTACGCATTTGCCGTCAATGATGTCTATGGCTGGTATTGCGATCATAATGCAAGAAAGTTTTTTAAAAGGGTCATGCCGGCTTCTCCGCTTTTCTCCGGGTGAAACTGTACACCATAGAAATTGTTCATTTCCAGGGCTGCGGTAAAGTCCCGCCCATAATGACAAAGGGCGGTGGCTTGTTTACTTTTCTCCATATAATAACTATGGACGAAATAGAAATGGCTGCTTTCGGGAATCCCATCGAACAGGGGTCCGTGCAGCCCAAATACCGTGTTCCAGCCCATATGTGGAATTTTCAGCTCAGGCCGGGGGTTTTCACTGCCGAAATGCAGGACTTTCTCCGGAAAGATGTCCATTCCCGGCGTGTCGCCCTCTTCCGACCGGCTCGCCATGAGCTGCATGCCGAGGCAGATGCCCAGGACCGGACCCCGGAAATTCCGGATGGCGTCTGCCAGTCCGTTGTCATTCAGCACTTCCATGGCCGGGCGGGCATGGCCCACCCCGGGAAATATCAACTTGTCGGCCATTGCCAGGTCTGCCGGATCCGTGGCTGGCTCCGGGCGTTGTCCCAGCCGGGCCAGGGCGTTGTTTACAGAGGCAATGTTGCCTGACTTATAGTGGATGATTTTGATCTTCATTATCATTATGGCGTATTTGCTGATATATTGTCTGGTGTAATGCCGGGTTGGTGTTAAATCGACCCTTTGGTGGTGGGCAGTACCCCCGAGGGGTTGCGGGTGATCGCCATGCGAAGTGCCTTGGCAAACGCCTTGAAAACGGCTTCGATGATGTGGTGGTCGTCCTCCCCCTTTGCCTTTATGTGTAAATTGCAAGCGGCAGCCTCTGAGAATGACCGGAAGAAATGGGGGTAGAGAGAGGTCGGCACGTCCCCGGTCTGGGTAGTGCCGAAACCTACCTTCCACTTGAAGAAGGTTCTTCCGCCGAAGTCGACCAGCACCTTTGCCTCGCTGTCGTCCATGGGCAGGGCAAATCCATAGCGTTCCACCCCTTTTTTGTCGCCCAGCGCCTGGCGAAATGCCTGTCCCAGTGTGATGGCCGTATCCTCCAGGGTGTGGTGCACGTCGATGTGCAGGTCTCCCTTTGCCATTATGTCCAGGTCAAACAGTCCGTGACGCGCAATCTGGTTCAGCATATGGTCAAAAAATCCGATTCCGGTGTTGATCCCGGCCTGTCCGCTTCCATCCAGGCCCAGCCTTATCGTAATGTCGGTTTCTGCCGTCTGCCTTCTCACGGTGGCGGTGCGTTTCGGCAAGTCTTTCCCGGGGATGCCGGCGGCGGATGGTAGCTCTTCGCGCGCGCGTTCTGACCCCTCCGGTGCACCCAGCATTTCCCATGCATGTAGCAGTTTGCGGTTCTCGTCGGCTGTACCGACGGTGATGCGCAGGCATCCCTGGCATCCGGGTTCGTTGGTGCGGTTGCGCACCACCACCCCGTGTGCAGCCAGGTGGGCGTAGACGGTCTGGGTATCGGAGGTTTTGACCAGCAGGAAGTTTGCGTTGGAAGGGTAGACTTTCTCCACCATGGGCATGTCGGCCAGCTCCCCGGAGAGCCTTTCCCTTTCAAGTATGGCTTGCCGGATGCCGATGCGGTATTCCGCAAAGCTGTTCAGGGCCCTGACCGCCAGCTGGCAGGCGGGACTGCTGAGGTTATAGGGAGCCTTTGCCTTGTTTAGCACGGAGATAATTCCTGGAGAGGCATAGGCCACCCCCACCCGTGCACCGGCCAGTCCCCATGCCTTGGAAAAAGTCTGCAGCACCACCAGCTTGGGATGCTTGTCGAGTTCACCCAGCAGGCTTTCCTCCGGGCAGAAATCTATGTAGGCCTCGTCGACCACGACAATTCCGGTAAACGCTTTCATCACGCGCAGAATCGTTTCGCGTTCTTGTGTATTGGCCGTCGGATTGTTCGGGTTGCAAAAGAACAGCACTTTGCAGCCTGGCTCCATCGCCCGGATGATCGCATCGGGATCCGCGCTGAATGATTCATCCAATGGGACCTCAATGACATTCAAATCATTGATCCGTGCACTGACGGCATACATCCCGAAGGTCGGTGGGAACACCATGATGCTGTCCCGTCCGGGGTTGGCAAAACATCTCAGGATCAGGTCAATGGCCTCGTCGCTTCCATTTCCCAGGAAGATCTGACCGACCCCGACCCCCTTGACGGCAGCCAGGCGTTCCTTGAGGATGTCCTGGGCATATTTCGGGTAACGGTTGATGCCTTCAGGCAATGCGGAAAAAGGCGTGGGCTGTTCATTGGCATCCAGGAAGACGGCGCTTGCCGGATCCCCGCTGAACTCATCGCGGGCGCTCTTATAAGGCCGGAGCTGCCGGATGTTTTCCCTGGTCTGTTCATCCAGGTTGAAAAAGCCCGTTGACGTCCCTGCTTCCGGGCGGTTATTTTGCCCGTCTGCGGCCATTTGTGGGTCAGACTCCAGCCGGATGGAAACGGCATTGGCGTGTGCCTGCAGCTGTTCTGCCCGGGCCAGTTCGGTGATGGTGGGTCCCAGGTTGCGGAGCCCTTCCCGGCTCATCTCCTGGAAGGTGATGCTTTTCATGAAAGCCATCGTGGTGATCCCGCTCCATGCCCTGGAAGACCCGCCTGTCGGCAGGGTATGGTTGGTGCCGCTGGCATAATCACCGGCCGACTCCGGGGTATGGTTGCCCAGAAACACGGAGCCGGCATTGTGGATCCTGCCAGCCACCTCTCCCGGGTTCTCCACCGACAGAATCAGGTGTTCGGGTCCGTAAAAATTGCTTGCCGCCACTGCTTCGTCCAGGTCGCTGACCACCATGGCCAGGCTGTTCTCAAGCGTTTTTTCGGCTATGGCTTTGCGGGGGAGGAGTCTGACCTGGATGCGGATTTCTTCCAGGGTTTGACTGATGATCTCCATGGAAGTGGCCAGCAGGACCACCTGGCTGTCTGCCCCGTGTTCGGCCTGGGAGAGCAGGTCGGCGGCGATAAAGGCTGGATTGGCGGAACCATCGGCGATGACCATCACCTCTGAAGGCCCTGCCGGCAGATCGATGGCCAGTCCGCGCCCGGCCAGCTGCATCTTTGCCTCGGTCACATAGGCATTGCCTGGCCCGAATACCTTGTCCACCTTCGGGACGCTCTCCGTGCCGAAGGCCATGGCAGCGATGGCCTGGGCACCGCCCAGCGCAAAGACACGCACATTGAACAGACTGAGGGTGTAAAGCAGCGCGGCGGACGCACCCGGTGGTGTGCAGGCGATGATCTCCCGGCAGCCGGCCAGTCTGGCGGGAACAGCCGTCATCAGCACGCTCGACAGCAATGGGGCCGTACCACCCGGGATGTACAAACCCACCCTTTCGATCGGGAAGTAACGCATGCTGCACCGGATGCCGGGCATGGTTTCCACTTCAATGGGACGGGGCAGCTGGGCCCGGTGGAAGGCCTCGATGTTGGCGGCGGCACGGTCAATCGCATTCTTCAGCTCCTGTGGGACCTGTTGCCCGGCCTCTTGAAGGGATTCGGGGGACAACTCCAGGGAGTTGGTTTCGTAATTGTCGATCTCACGGGATAGGTCCCGCAGGGCGTGGTCCCCGCCCTGCTCCACACGGCTGATGATGTCACGGACCGTCCCGGCAAGTCCGGGGTTCACGTCACCGGGGCGTTGCAGCACCTCCGGGTATTTTTCACGGGGAACTTTTGAAAGTATTTTCATTAGGACAGTTTGTTCGTATTTGTGTCGTTGGATCTGTAGTCTGAACTGAGGTTTGGATTGGATCTGGGATCTGTAGTCGGAACTGAGGTTTGGATCGGATCTGGGATCTGGAATCGGACCTAAACCACCATTTTTTCTATCGGCACCACCAGTATGCCCTGGGCTCCTGCCGCTTTCAGCTTATCGATCACCTCCCAGAAGTCGGTCTCGCTGATCACAGAATGCAAGGAGGACCAGCCGGGGAGGGCAAGCGGGAGGATTGTCGGACTTTTCATGCCGGGGATCAGCGAGATGATGGTATCCAGGCTTTCGGTGGGTGCATTCAGCAGGATGTATTTGTTGTTCTCTGCCTGGCGAACGGATTGAATCCTGAACAGCAGCTTGCCGAGCAGGTCGCTCTTCTTGGGGTCCAGCTCCGGGCGGGCAATCAGGACTGCCTCGCTTTGCAACACGGTTTCCACCTCTTTCAGTCCGTTGCTGATCAGCGTCCCGCCCGAACTGACAATCTCAAAAATGGCATCCGCCAGTCCGAGTCCGGGTGTGACCTCCACAGATCCGCTGATAGGGTGGATGTCTGCATTCAGTTTGTGGTCGGCTAAGTACTTTTCCAGGATATTCGGATAGGAGGTGGCGATGCGCTTGCCATTCAGGAATTGCCTGCCGGGATATTCCTGCTCCCTGGGGACGGCCACGGAGATCCTGCAGCGGGAAAACCCGAGGCGCTCCACCGTTTCCACCTTGCAGGATTTTTCCAGGACCTCGTTATAGCCGAGGATGCCTGCATCGGCCACCCCGTCGGCCACATATTGCGGGATGTCATCATCCCTCAGGAATATGATCTCCATCGGGAATCCCCGCACACTTGCCTTTAGGTGGTTGGTTCCGTTCTGTACCTTAATCCCGCACTTGCGCAGCAGGCTTAGCGATCCCTCACTCAGGCGCCCGCTTTTCTGTATGGCAAGGGTCAGTATGTCTTTTTTCAGGTCTGCGTTATTCATGCATTTATGGTTTTAATGAAGTCAAAAAAAAAGGGGATCCGCTTTTCGGCGAATCCCCTACAGTCTGGTAAATGGTTTTTTATCTATCGTCCATACCCTGTCTGGTCCGCCACTGTTGCAGATGGTAGTAATGATGGTGGGTATGGGTTATTATGATCATGTATCGGTTGTATCGGGCTTTATCCGGGTCAAAAGTAAGGATTATTATTGTCCCCTGCCCATTTTCTAACATGGATCCGTTAATTTTGTTCAACGGCTCCCGGTTTTTCCTGCTTCGCTCCTCCCTGCTTCATTCCTCCTGCCCGGGTCTACCCCGCTTCGGCCAAAAGTTTCATGTCTGCCAATGCAATGGCGGTTATGGCTTCGATCACTACGGGAACCCGGAGTGCGATGCATGCGTCGTGCCGTCCTTGTACCTCCAGCACTTCCACTTTCCCGGTGCTGTGGCTGAAGGTGGATTGCTTTTTAGAGATGCTGGAAGTGGGTTTTACGGCCACCCGGAACACCAGCTCGTTCCCGTTGGTGAGTCCTCCGTTGATCCCCCCGGCATGGTTGCTTGCCGTTTTGCCGCTTTCATCCAGGATGGGGTCGTTATGCGCACTGCCTTTCATGCTTGCCGCCGCAAACCCGCTCCCGAATTCCACTCCCTTGATGGCAGGCACGGCGAAGGCAAGGTGGCTGATGACCGATTCGATCGGGTCAAAGAAAGGCTCCCCCCATCCCAGCGGGACCCCGGCAGCCCGGCACTCCACGATTCCGCCGACCGAATCCCCTTCTTCCATGGCCCTGCTAACCGCCCGCTGGATGTCCGCATCCCCTCCCGCCTCTGCCAGGCTGGCCTTGATGGAAACCGGACCCAGGATCTTTTTCGCCAGGGCGCCGGCAGCCACCAGTGCCAGGGTGAGCCGCCCGGAAAAATGTCCGCCTCCGCGCGGGTCATTAAAGCCTTCGAAGCGCTTCCATGCCACAAAATCCGCATGTCCCGGACGAGGGGTTGTTTTTAATTTTTCATAGTCGGATGGGCGGGTGTTCTTGTTGGCAAAAAGGATCGTCAGCGGGGCGCCCGTCGTATGTCCGTTGAAGCAGCCGGAGATAATCTCGGGCCGGTCCTCCTCCACTCGGGGGGTGGTTCCTTTTGCGCCCGGCTTGCGGCGCTCCAGGTCTGACTCCATGGCCTGACCGTCGAACGGAATACCGGGAGGGCAGCCATCAATGGTGATCCCGACTGCAGGTCCATGTGACTCCCCGAATATATGAATGCGAAAAATTCTTCCAAAGGTGTTCATCTGTCCGATACTTTTTTGAGATGCGGGTTTGTTGTAAGCGTGTTCAAAGTGTGAGGGCTTCAAGGTCATCAAAAAACCCGGGATATGACTTGTTAACGACCCCTGGGTCTTCAATGATCACCCCCAGCCGGGAGTTCAGGGCAGCGACGGCCCCGGCCATGGCAATCCGGTGGTCTCCGTGGGAGCTGATCCGGCCGCCCTCCAGGTTTCCTCCTGTAATCAGCATCGTATCCTCTTCGAAACGGACATCCACCCCGATGCGCCCGAAGATATCGGCCAGGCTAGCTGCCCGGTCGCTTTCCTTGGTTTTCAGCCTGCCGGTGCCTTGAATGCGGGAGGTCCCGCTGCAATTCGCGGCGAGGGCCGCAAGGGGCGGGAAGAGGTCGGGGCAGTGGGTGGCGTCAAATTCGAAAGCCCTAAGGTCTTTGCGGGTAACCGAAATATACTTTTGCCGGTTCCTGGCAGTGCCCGTTACAATCTTGGCGCCTGCCGCCCTCAGCGCCTCCAGAATTTTTTTGTCGGCCTGGGCAGAATGGGGGTCCAGATTGTCCAGGGTAATACTTCCGGCGATGGCTCCGGCAACCAGCAGGAATGCCCCGCCGCTCCAGTCCCCTTCCACCCGGAAGTTCTGTGGCTGGTATACCTGGTGTGCGGGGATGAAGAATTCACGGTAGTCCCTGTTTTCCAGGATTGCCCCGAAAGCCTCCATGACCCGGATTGTCACATCTATATAAGGAATGCTTTTCAGGTTGCTGACCACCAGGTGAACGTCTGACGCGGCCAGGGGGGATGCGATCAGGATTCCTGAGAGGACCTGGGAGCTCTGGGATCCGTCGATTACAGATTTCCCGCCTTGAATCGGACCTTTCACACAAATGGGCGGATACCCGTTATTCGTCCTGCATTGGACGCCCAATGCATTTAGTGACTCCTCCACGATTCGCATGGGTCTGTTCAGCAGGCTGCCGCTGGCCGTCAGGGTCACCATCCGATTAAAATTTGCTGCCAGGCCTGAAAACATCCGGATGCCCAGTCCCGACTCCCCGCATTGTAACGGAGCCAGCGGGGCCCGGAGTCCGCCTTCGACCACCAGGAAATCCTCACCGCCCTGAATCACTGCCCCCATTTTGCGGCATACCCGTATGGCGGCCACTACGTCGTCGCAGGCACCCGGGAACCAGATCTCCGACCTTCCCTGGCAGAGCGAGGCAATGGCAATGGCACGCTGTGCGACGCTCTTTGAGGCCGGTGCCCTGACCCGCCCGCTGACGACGGAAGGTGCGATCCCGATGATGTTCCGGTCGTTTGGAGTCATAGTATATGTTTTCGGATTTCTTCCAGTGAAATGGGTTCAACCACCACGTCTCCGATGCCCCGGTTCAATACGAAGTGGATGTGGCCGCCTTCCCTCTTTTTGTCTTTACCCATGGTTTCAAATACCGCTTCCGGCTTGCCGGGCGTCTGGACGGGCAGGCCGAGCCTCTCCA
>SLNU01000363.1 GCA_007132865.1 Bacteroidales bacterium
GAAGTCAAAGTATGCAGGTTCAATGGACAGGGAAGGAAAGGCTATCAGCTTCACATCGTCTATGTGCCAGCCCATTGTTTCTCCGTTCCCTGTTCCCCCGTCAGCCATTTCCACCTCCCAGGCCAGGCGCATGATTCCTTCATCCGCCCCTTGCCCGCTGGAGGCAATCGTAATGTTTACCAGCTCTGATCCGTCAATGTCCCGGGCTTCAGATTCCCACAACAGAACAGACTGGTCATTCACAATACGCATTAGCCTGAGGGCGTGCATCCCATTTGCACCAGCACCTGAGACGGCATGCCGGAACGACAATCCAAGACTGTCCAGATTGCCAAGCGCTATCATCGGACCAAGTAGGCGGTAATCCCCTGAGGTGTTGGAAACTCCGGTGAATGTCATTTCCGGCGAAGTTCCCCCCGCGAGGTCCGTTTCTGCAACAGCCCAATGATCCGGGTCCCCTTCCCATCCCTGCGGAAGGTGCCCTGGCGAAATCCCTGTGAAAGACTCTTCCCAGGGGAACAGCCTGACCGTCGCGTCAAAACCTTCCCCGCTGACCGGCACTTCCACGTCACCGACAATCAACACGGCTTCGTGCAATCCGGTTATGAATGGGGCAAATGAGAGTCCGATTTGAATGCTTTCGGAAGGCTGTAAAAGGATCTCATCCGGGACCTGCCCAATGACAAATGCGTCTGCATCCGACAATATGCGGAATGTGGCAAAGACCCCGAAATGGTCAGACCCCCAGATCCCGCCTTCACCGGGGGTATCGAGAACCACCTCGGCTGATATGGGGTCGAGCAGTTCACTGCGGGCCTTCCCGAAAAAGATATAGTCTATCCTTCGCTGCTGGTGCCCGAGGTGATGGTTAAGGGTGCCATGTGCAGGCTCGAGGTGGTTGGCGTGGAATAGCGGGTACACGTCATAAAATCTTTCATACACCAGCTCCATCTCCTCCCAGTCGGGGTTCGCATTGAAGTCCCCGGTCAAAAACACGAAGCCTCCGCTTTGCGTAGCATCGATAAAATCGAATAGGTCAAGCATCTGTTCTTCCCTGATGTGGACATTGACAGCCGCATTGTGCAGGTGGGTGTTGTAAAAATCCACGGGATTGCCGTCTATATTTATCCGCGCATGGACGGCGGTCCGGTAATCATTCAGCGGCTTCAGCGCCCGCCAGTGGGATGCTTCGATGGGATACCTGGATACGATGGCGTTGCCAAAGCGGGTTCCGGAAGACTCCGCGTCGCGGGAGGAAAAATAATAGTAATAGCCCAGGGAGTCGGCCAGGGATTTGGCTTGGTTCTCAAGTTGCGGACGTTGAATGACTTCCTGCAGTCCAATGATGTCAGGATCCAGTTCCCGGATCTCAGCCAGCATATGCCTGAATCTGGCGGACCAGTTCTGGCTGTCAAACCAAAGGTTGTAGGTAAGCACCGACAGGCTGGTGCTTTGGGCGTCTTTTGAGGCCAAGTGGATATCACCAGGCAACAGGGAGATCTCCGTGTTTCCCTCATTAATGATCGTGAAGGCTTTTTCAGCAGATGAGGTATGGATCTGTACGGGCGGGAAGGTATGGGAAGCCGGTTCAACGACAAGTTGTGCGGAAGAAAATAGTGGGCTGACCACAGCAAGTAATAACAGACTGGTTCTTAATGTTCGGTAGTGGTGGTCCATGGTATTTGATTTGTTGATATTCCGGTTTCATGTTTTTCATCCGAATAATAAAACCCCAGCCTTTGCAGTCCGACTCCAACCTCTTCATTCTTCATGAAAACCTCCCAGAGGAGCCCGCTGCGGTAATTCTCAATCATCACCACGATTGGTCCCTGGTCAATCGCAAGGTAGCTGCTGGCAAACCAATTGTGCTCAAAGTTCAGGGCGTCCCTGAACCCGTAGTCGCCCCAGAGATCGTCATGGAGGTAATAATAAAAGGTGTGCAGGGCCCGGATGCTTTCTTCAGGCGTATAAGGCATGGAAGAAAGCGCGGCAGTGGGGGTGATGGTCCCGTTGTCGCGGTCAAAGGGTGCATGCGCCTGGTATCCGACTTCGGGGTCGTCGCTGGCCGTGAGGCCCCAGAGTGAGTCGCTGTAGTGGCAATAGTCGTTGGGGTTGGCAATGGCGTAGCGGTGGTTGATCAGTGTATGGTTGCGGTTCTGCTCCCAATAGTCTGCATATTGATCCATGAGTCCGCGTGGGTCAAGCCCCAGAAAAGAATAATGTGCAAAGAAAAGGGGCCCCCCATAATCAGGTCCCAGGGGGAGCTGGAGATCATAAAAGAAACGGCCGTTCCGCATATTGCCATTTCTTGCCCAGCCCTGGTGGTAGACTACCGGATCAATCGGGTAGGTTGGGCTTGCGGCAGCAAGCACGTAAACAATCATCGCTTCATGCCAGCCCCGTATGGCCATATTCATCGCAAATCCATGGTTGGCAGACCAATGCCAGTAGAGTACATCTTGCCCCCTCGTGTACCATGTCCAGTCCACCCCATGCCAGAGTTCATCGACAAGCCCACGCAAAGAGGTCTCCACCGGATGGTCCCGGTCAAAATATTCCCTGGCCGCAATCAGGCCCTGTACCAGAAATGCGGTTTCTACAAGGTCTCCGCCGTCGTCCAGCGCACTGAATTGCAATGCGCTGCCGTTGCGGCCATCGATCCAGTGCGACCATGCCCCGTGAAAACGGTCCGCATCGCGCAAAAATTCAGCAATTTTGATCACCCGCTGCAGGACCTCCTCCCTTTCAAGCCAGCCCCTTTCCACACCTGCGATCATGGCCATGATGCCAAAACCCGTGCCCCCTGTTGTGACGAGGTGACCGGATGTGTTCCGCTCCCTGGCCATCCCGGAGTTTGGCTCGGCAAAATCCCAAAAATACCGAAGCGTTTGTCGCTGTACTTTGTCCAGCAATTCTTCCAGCGGCAAATCCTGCGGTATGACCCTGGTAAGGGGCGGACACCTGTCGACGGGTCCCCCGTTGCCAGGCGGTGGCTCCAGTGGCTCCTTGCAGGCGGTTGGCAGGGAAAGCAAGGCGGCAGCCAGAAGAAGGAATAAAAAGTGCTTTTGAGCAAACATATGGCATTTTGTAATTAAGCGCGGAGCCCTGAATAGTATGGTGTGGGCCCACTGACCACTAAATGCAATTTACGACAATTGAAAATTATAACCAATACTGAGGCGTGATATCACTTTCTCAAGCTAGGGAGTCCGACAGAAATTACCTCAGCATTGCCACTACATCTTGATGTAAGTGTCGGTAATACAGGTACGTAAACTTATTAAAATGTCATTTCTTCCCAATCGAGGCTGATCAGGAATTCGGTAAGGTTTTGCTTCTTTCCCAGCCTCAGTTTTTTCCTTAGCCGGTGGCGGCTGGTCTCCACACTTCGGGCCGAAATATTGAGCAACTGCGCAATTTCTTTGGTGTTGAAATTCATCCTAAGGTAGGAGCAGAGGCGCAAGTCATTGGGGGTAAGTTCCGGATAATTTTCCTTGAGGAATTTGAAAAATCCCTGCTGGGACAGCTTCAGGTTGTGCATTGCCTTTTCCCAGTCTGCATTGCTGGCTCCCAGCCCACGGTTCAGGATCTTTTCCATATTGTTTAATGACTTGACAGGGAATCGGGTGTTTTGATCCCTGGTGGCATCGATCTGTTCTTGCAGGTCAACAAGGATCCCGTCCTTCATCATCAGATGCCGCATGGTCATCATCAGTTCAAAGCTCTTGTAATCCAGTTCGTTCAGCAGCGTGCTTTGCCTGGTTTCCAATTCGGCCAACTCTTTTTGCCTTTTAATCTCGAATCTGAAAAAAAGGATCAGTCCCCAAACGCCTGCCCCCAGGGCAAGGAAATAAGCAATGATTGCCAGCCTGGTCCGGTACCATGGTTTGTTTACCGTGAATTGCATTTGTATGCTGTGACCGGATACTGAACGGACCTCCACTACGTGGGCGCCGTGTTTTAAATTCATGAAGGTAAAATGGTCCGATGACGAGGCATGCCATGCGGGACCCAATGCCCTTATCCGATATTCAAATTCCTTGTCTGTCCGGTCAAAATTCGACGGGTCGGAATAATGGACACGCATATTGTTGAACCTCCAGGGTATGCGGATCTTTTCCTGCCCTCCCGCAAATATGTCCTGCCCTCCAGTAAATAGTATGGTGTCGCGCTCACTAAAAAATACCAGCTTTTCAAATTGCAGTCTGGATACCTCCTCCATGGAAGCACCGAGCCGCATATTGTAGGCATCAAAGCTTTTCGGGTTTGGGATCAGGATGGTGTTTTCATCCAGGGCGGCCAGTTGTATGTTGCGCTGGGGGAAAAAGGTCTGTTCATATGGAACCTCAAGCCTTTTTGTGGCCGAAAAATCCATCTCGATTTCAAACAAAGCGATCCTGTCTCTCGTGATGAACCAGTAAAGGTTGTTTTTGTAATGCAGAATCTGGTCAGCTGCCTTATACGCACCCAGTTGTCCGGCAAGAATGTCGAACCTGCTGATCTCGTTCCTCACAAAATCAAATGTATAAATATCCTCCGAGGTGGAAAAAACCACCCTGTTGTTGATTTTGAAAGTCTTAATATTATAGGTCCGTCCGCCGAGGTCCGGGAAGTGCCGGACCTGCCGGACGGATTGAAGGTCCTCTTCCAGTTCAATCTGGTAAATGCCTTTTTGATGGTGGGAGGCCCAGACATATCCCAGATAATCCGTTTCAAGGTACCTTGTCGGTTCAGAGAATCCCGAGACCTTGTTGCGGAACGCCCATTGGCCGGCCGGATCCTTTTCCAGCACAATCAGGCCCGTATAGGTCCCGCCGATGAGGAAATCTCTTTTACGGGTGTACACCCATCCGCCGGTAACAAAAGATATCGGGTGCATCCTTCCATCCCTTACCTGAAACGTTCCCTCATTGTGTCCGCAAATGATGTGACCGTCTGCCTTTTCAAGGGTCCATACTTGCCCGTTGCTGTCCGGGATAAACCTAAGGTTGCGGAACAAAAATGTCTGGCCCCTTTGCACGATGTCTGCCTGGAACAATCCGTGGTTGGTTCCGATATAGACCTGGTCCCCATCCGGAAGAATGGCATAAATGGTTCCCATGCTCCCGTGACTGGCCCTGTAATGGGTGAACGGGGATTTGGGGTTGATATAGTTCACCCCCACATCCAATCCGACCCATAATCCCCGGTCTGCATCCGTCATCAGGGAGAGCACCGTGTTGTTGTTCAGTCCGGTTTCCGTATGGTATTCCCGCTGAATATTCCCTTCCCGGTCTGTGAGGATCAGTCCGCCAAGTATGCTGCCAAACGCATAGGTGGAGTCATCAATCTGCCTGGCGGCATTGCAGGTGAACTCCTTCAGAAATCCAGAAGCTTGCGAATCAAAATAGGAAAACCCCTGACCATCATAAAGGAAAAGTCCGTTTTGCTGGGTGGCGATCAACCAGGTTTCCTCGCCGTATGGGACAAAGGCGTGGACTTTCTTGTCTGAGAAGAACTCGCCTCCCTCCACCGGGGTAAACGCTCCATCTGCAAACCAAAAAAGACCATTTTCAAGGATCTGAACGATAAACCGATCCCCCAGCTGATGCATGAACAACATGGTCCATGGTGCGGTAATCTTTTCAATGCCATGAAAGTCATATATATAAACAGAGGTAAAGGTTTGAAAATAAACCTTGTCATCATGGAAATAAATTCTCCAGACCTCGTCGTTTTTTCTGACCTCCGTCAGTCCGTTCAGGCTAGTGTAAACCAAGCCATGGCCCTCGTTGTGCTGCCAGTAGCCCAAGGCTTCAAATGCCCCGGTAAAGATCAGTCCGCCCGGGTGGACCTTTACGGAACGAAGCGGAAGGTTCTCCTCCAGTGTATGCTTTTCCCAGGCGATGCCATTATAAACCAGCAGTCCTTTGGAACTGGCAAAATACATCTTATGGTTATCGGGATCCTGGGAAATGTCCCAGCACTGGTGTTGCAGGTCAAACTGGCTGACATGATAAGGGTAGATCCCCGCAGGTCCGCTGTCGCGGCTGGGTGCCGAGGCTGTGCCCTGTCCGCAAAGGAACATGATCAGAATCAGTACCCAGACCACTGGTCTGTTTATATATCCGGCGACAACTGCACCCTCTGACCGGGAACTTATGTCGTTTATTCGTATTTGGATCATTCCGGGCCGTCTTTCACTGCCCTAAAGGTAAAAATTAATCTTCCCCTTTCAACTTGCGCACGTATTTGCTGAGGTTTTCACGGACGGCTTCATCCAAGTCCGGCTCCCGGATATCGGTATATTTCTCCATTTCTTCCAAAAGCACCTTGGCCACAATGTACCTGGCGGTTTGCTTGTTGTCGGCGGGTACGATAAACCAGGGAGCAAATGGGGTGGAGGTCCGTTTGATGGCTTCCTCATAATGCGTCTGGTATTGGTCCCACAACGCCCTTTCGGCAATGTCGCTGGGGGTGAACTTCCAGTTGTGCTTTTCCTTTTCCAGGCGCCTGAGCAGTCGGCGTCTCTGCTCATCCTTGCTAAGGTGCAGAAAGAACTTGAAAAGAATGATGCCGTTCTCGGTGATATGTTTTTCAAAATTGATAATCTGCTGGTACCGTTTTTCCCATAGGTCTTCAGGCACCTCTTCCACGCTTTCCACGCCTGGCATGTTCTCGTTTAATAAAAAATGCGGGTTGACACGGGTTACCAGAACGTTCTCATAATGACTCCTGTTGAACACGGCGAACTTGCCCTTTTCCGGCAGGGCGATATAGTGTCGCCAAAGGTAGTCATGCTGCAGCTCCTTGGAGTGGGGGGTTTTAAAGCTGTGCACAATGACCCCGCGTGGGTTGAATGATCTGAAAACCTCTCTAACCAGGCTGTCTTTTCCGCTGGTGTCCATGCCTTGCAGGCAGATCAGCACCCCGTAGCGGCTGTGGGCATACATCCGGTCCTGTATCTTGGCAAGCTTTTTTCCAAGCTTTTTAAGTGCCTTTTCCTTTTCTTTTTTTGTGGCGTCGATGCCAAGATCCGTCGGCATCTCCGAGAGGCTGGCCTGGATCTCGACGTTGAAATCTCCGGGCTTGATTGTTTTCATTATCTGATTATATTTGCAACACTGGGTTAAATCATACATCTAATATAATCAATTATTTGCCTTTCCCGGGCGGTTATCTCCAAATTCTTTACCAATTACTTCTTCATTATGAATCGTCATTGTTTTGCAAAATTGTTTTTTTTCGTCGGATTGTTTATGCTTTCAACCGGCCTGATTGCCGGACGCCCCCTGACTTATTTTCTGCCTGACATTGAATACGACCCGTCCATACCGACCCCGGAATCATTCCTGGGTTACCAGATAGGGGACTGGCATATGCACCATGCCTCGCTGGTCCAGTATGTGGAGCTGATTGCGGCGCGGTCAGACCGTGCCATTGTATATGAATATGCCA
>SLNU01000025.1 GCA_007132865.1 Bacteroidales bacterium
ATAAGACCAGGAGCAGCAGCGCTTTTCTTTTCATAGAATACAAAACTAAAATTGCACAAAACCAGTGGACCCCTATCTTTTTGGTGGAAATAATTTTTTTAAGACACTTTGTTTTTCAATGGGTTCTCCGAATAAAATATTCATATTGTTTTTGGCCACGTGATTCTGATCCCACAATTCAAGCGCCATGACATAATAAAGTATGGCTTCTTCCGGCTTGTTTTCATGACGTCTTATTATGCCCAGATTGCTATAGCTTACAGACATTCTCCTGGGCATTTCGAGCTGTGCCGTTCTGATTTCTTTTACCCTGCTGCGAATGATGGCATCAAGGTTTTTATTTTCGTTTAATGAACTGTCTGCCGAGAACTCTGTATTAACTAAGTCTGTTATCTCCTCTCCGGATTTTCCTCCAAACAAATCGATCCAGCGTGTGTAATAGGACAAGCTCTCGTTTAAATGTCGCTCTGAAAGAGAGAAATAATGCTGTCTTATCTCCTCCACATTGGAGTCGGAGAGCGCCCTGCTAAGAAACACCGACGCACGGTTGTTATGCACGACACCCATCTCGTAGGAGTCCTTGTAATGTGGTACGGACAAATAAATGTCTTCAATGCTGTCTAATAAGGCCAGTACCATCTCAGCCTTGTTTTCAGAAGCATATACATTATACCTTCCGTACATTAAATGGGCTTGTCTGACCCGGGGGTCGACTGCTCTGTTTATGTTGCCGTAATGTACATATGCGATGGCTAAGCCAATAGCGCCAAGGATAACCATAACCACAATGATTATCCTTGTTCCTTTGTTAAATGATAAAATACCCAATGCTAAGAGTGTACTTTTTCTATTAAGAATTTTCTGATTTCAATAGGGGTCTCCGGAGTAAGTTTGGATACAATGATATTGGTCGCAATGGCCAGAGGAGCGCCAATCCATGCAAAGTACCAGGCACCGAGATAATAAGTGATAAAGCTGTTGTATGGCAGCACCCATCCGGCCCTCGCCCCGATCAGGTAAGTGAGAGAGATCAGGGTGATGGTGCCCCCTACAATTAATCCGGCTTTGGCACCCGCGCGGTTAGAGCCACTCCACCAGATACCCAAAAGGAATAATGGGAATATGGTACAGCCTGCCATGGAAAAGGCAATCGCCACCAATTGAGCAATCAGGGCCAGATCCAACATGGCAATAAGTGCAATAATGATGGCCATGAGTATGGTGCTTAAGCGTGCAATGGTCATTTGAGTTTTGGGTCTGGCCGCAGGATTAATCACCTTTACGTAAAGGTCATGCGCAAAAGCCGAAGCCCCCGCTACCAGCAATCCGGAAGTGGTTGAGAAAGCCGCCGATATGCCACCCGCCGCCAGAAGTCCGACAATCAATGGGTGGACATTCCCCAGCTGTGCGGTATAAACCACAATGGCATCTGGTGAAAGCATGCCGACCTCAGGATTTGCAGACAATATTTTTCCAAAAGCCGAATATACCGGGGCACTCCAGTACAACAAACAAATAAAAAACAAACCCCATACCACTGACCATCTGGCATCGCGTGCCTTTGGAACAACATAAAACCGTTGTATGACATGGGGGAGTCCGGCTGTACCGATCATCAGCGAGAATGCAATTGCCATCCACTGAAAGAAAGTCTGTCCGGTAGAGGGAGCCCATGGCATGGCGTATTCCGGACTTGGTACAATGGCAAAATGGTGCCCGAGGGAATTGATCATTCCAGCTTTGTCAGTTAACTGGACGCCATCAACAATATCTTGAACCACAGAGCCATAACCCAGTTGAGGGATTAACCAGAAGTAATCAAATTTCGCAGTCAGAATAAACAGTGGAACCATAAACGAGGAGATGATAATCACGTATTGTATCTGCATATTCTTCGTGACACCAAGCATGCCGGAGATCAGGGTATATGCCAGAACCACCGAACCGCCAATAACAACAGCCAGGGGATAGTCGATGCCCATCACCCATTTAAACATCAATCCGATCCCGCCAAATTGTCCGACAGCATAAGCAATAGATATGATGATGGCGATCACGGCTCCAATGGTGCGCAGTGTTCTTGAATAATACCTGTCACCAATAAAGTCAGCGGCAGTATATTTCCCATACCTTCTGATCTGACCCGCCATCAAGATAAGTAGCAGCACATATCCACCAGTCCATCCAACCACATAGGATAAACCATGATATCCTGTGCCATACATAAGGGCCGCCATCCCAAGGAAAGAGGCCGCACTCATCCAGTTTGAAGCAATTGCCATACCGGAGCCTATGCGTGACACTCCGCGACCTGCCGCATAATAGTCGGTGGTGTCCTTGGCGCGGAATACAATACCCACTAGCACGAATAAAGACAAAATAAAGATCAGGATGATGGCTGGTCCGACTTTGAAACTGCCTTCCAGTTGCGTTACATCAGTGGCCGCGTTTGCCAGAAGCGGCATAAACAAGAAGATAAGAATGTATAATTTTTTCATAATTAGTCGATCTTTTCCAGTTCCAGAAAGTTCAGTCTTGCATGCAACTTATCGGTCTTGTAACAATAATACCAACACAGAGCGATAAAAAATACCAACAGGAAAACCGCTGTATAAAAATAATGAAACGGAAAACCGAGGAATATGGTGTCGGTAAGCACTGATCGGTTGTGGGTCATGTATAAACCCATAATATCCGGGATCCTGGATTTGTTCTCGTCCGATATTTGCAACAATTCCCCATCAAGTCCGACTGCAAGAAGCTGGGCAAGCAGTGTGCCTTTGCCAATGCCAAGCGCAGGGGCAGCTTTCGATATGATTAATTCTTTTGCCTCCAGGTAGTCTTCGTCTATCAGGGAAGTAATCTGTTCTCTCAATGCGCCCAGGTGGTGAACGTCTCTTTGAAGTTCATCCAGTTCATCGGTGGGATAAACATTGGCCAGCATCCAACCCACTCCATCTTGCAAGGCGCTGTATTCATGGGCCTTAATGGTTGATTTGCCCATCGCCTGCACCATTGATTGCCCGGCAGAAATGTAGTCGGCAGCATCCGCATTTCCCGATTCGACCTTTTCCCATGCGGCAGAAAAGGCAATCAGTGCATCTTCAGGTACCGGCTTTTCGAGGATCTTTAACAAAATCTGAAACCCGAAAATAGCAATGGCCCATACGGCAAATAATTGTATGATCAGATTTCTGTTTTTCAGGGCTTGTTGCGTGGTGGGCTTAAAAAGACTAATTCTGTATTCTTCTTCTTGCACGGGTTAAGTGTTTAAGATGAAACAATAGGGATTAATCAAACGTTTGAACGATTGCCAAATGTAAAATAAATATCAATATACCGAGGGTATGTGCATATTTTTTTTGTCGGATGCCCATGCAGGGAATCAATGGCCTGGAAAATCAATAGCGCTTCACCCGCTCCAATGCGCCCCTGTGACGGGGGTTCAGCATCAGTGCACGCGCATAGCTGTAAACCGCCAGCTCTTCCATCCCCGCCTGGTGAAATCCATCTCCCAGCATGAGGAGTGCCTGCACCGACTCCGGAAACAAATTCACGCCCAGCTCCAGAAAGGCAAGCGCCTCTTCGTATTGTTTTAGTTGCAGCAGGTCTGTCCCGATGCGGCCGATGTCCCCGGCGGTGACCTCATAACGTGATATTGCCCCTTCGGCCTGCTCCGCCGCGGCATTCTGGAAAAACTGCAGCGCCTGTTCCAGTCCGCCAACCTCCAGTATCCTCGCCGCGGCAATGGCAGCGGATGGGCGAAATTCATAATCCAGCCCGTACAACTGGCTGACGATGGCCTGTTCAATTGGACGGATCTCTCCCGGACGGGTATTGCAGAATACGAGGATATAATAGCCGTCGCCCGGGAGGCGGGTGCCGATGCTGGTGAAGCCGTTCGTGCCGCCGGTGTGCTGGGCGAACCAGATGCTATCGCCTTCGGCCAGTGGCCTGTAACCTACGTTCCACCCATAGGCGTAACCAGAGATATTCGGACTGAAGATTTTGTCCTGGTAGCGCTTTTCCAACAACCGGTGTTCCCTTAGGGCCTGGTCCCATTTTACCATGTCAAGCGGGGTGGTGTACATATCGCCGGTGGCCAGGGCGGTGGAAAGGTCGCGGAATTCAGCCATCGCGAAGCCATTCAGCAGGAAGTCATAGCCGCTGGCCTTGTTCAACAACACCTCTCGATGGTCCACAACCCCGGTATCGGTCATCCCCAGTGGCTCCAAGATGCGCTCCTGCAGCAGGCGGTCGAAGGCTTTGCCGGAAACCTCCTCCAGGATGTATCCCAGCAGGTAGTAGCCAAAGCTGCTATAACTGTAGTCGGTCCCGGGCTCATAGACCAGGTCCAGCTCCCAGAAGAGCTCCACGAATTCCCTGTGCTCAAATGCCTTGCGCCCATAAAGCAGGAAGAAGTCCGGAATGCCTGCATAATGCGGAAAGCCAGAGGTGTGGGAGAGAAGGTGGTGGATGGTCACGATGTCGCCCTGGGGAGCCGGGTAATCTGGAATGTGCAGTCTGATGGGGTCCTCCAGCTTCATGTGCCCCTCAGCCACCATCTGCATGACCAGCATGGAGGTGAACTGCTTGGTGATAGAAGCAATGCGAAACTTTGTAGTCTGACCATTGGGAATGTCGTGCTCTATACTGGCATGGCCATAGCCCCTGCTGAACAGCACTTCCCCGTTTTGGGCCACCAGCACCGTGCCGCTGAAATTGTTGTGCCCATGGAACAGGTTCATCATGCTGTCCAGCCGATGTTGCAGGTCGCTGGAGGCGGCCGTGGAACCGACCGAAAAATTGCTAGATGCAGCCGTTGAGCCGACCAGAAAATCGCTGGCTGCTCCCGTAGAGCCGGCCGGAAAATCGCTGGCTGCGGCCGTGGAGGCGACCAGCAGGAAACCGATGAGGAAGAAGTAAATGCGCTTCATGGTGTGGGTATTTGGGGTTAAGAATTGGTTCTCCGCAAGGGCTAAATTGACAAATTTTGGCTTTGCATCCGACAATAATTTAAAAAAAACGCCCAAAATTCATCATATTTGTTTGCCATCCGGATTTCCGTCGGATGGGCCTGTCTGTCAAACCTTCAAAAATAATCCTGTTATGATCCCATTGTCAACCCTAGCTTCATGGCGGAGGAAGTTTCCCCGGACCTTGCATTCCAGGAGCATGCTTGCCCGGTTTTTCTCCGTTGCGCTGCCCGCCCTGGTCGCGCTGATCCTGATTCCCGCAGGCCTGAGTGGACAGGCTGCCAGTGAACGCTCCGTGCCGAATCGGCAGGATACCTACCGCATCGCCATTTTGTCGTTTGTACATGAAACCTGTACCTATTGTCCGGAGCCGGCCGGGTTGTCAGATTGGCTGGCAACGGGGCCCGCTTCAGATGCCTTCCTGGGCAGCAGCACCGGCTATGTGGGTGGTTTTGAAGCCCGGATGGAAGCCTATGGGGGTGTCGAACTGGTGGGCATCACCTCCCCGGCGGGCATGCCGGTCGGGGGTACTTCCCGCAGCTGGAACTCCCCGGAGGTGTGGGACTACTTCACCAGCCGCATGATTCGGGATTTGGAGGACAAGGGACCCTTCGACGGGGTGCATATGGCCCTGCACGGATCCATGGCGGTGGTGGGCATCGCCCGGCCGGAAGCCGAGCTGGTAAGGATGGTCAGGCGTGTTGTCGGACCCGCAGCGGTGATCAATGTGGTGCTGGACCTGCATGCATGTGTGGATGCCGAGCTGGTGGCAGATGACGCGGCAGATGCCGTATTCTCCGTGAAACGTTTCCCCCATTACGATGCCACGCTGATGGGGCAGCGGTCAGCCGACGTGATGATCCGGTCATTGCAGGGAACTTACAAGCCTGTGGTGGCGACCCGCAAGCCCGGGGTGATTACTCCCAGTTTCTTCCAGGCCACGGTGCGCTATCCGGCCCGTGAGATTATGGAAAGAGCCAGGCGGTGGGAAAACCGGGAGGAGGACGTCTATGTATCGGTCAACTTCGGCTTCGCCTATGCCGATGTGCCCGACAATGGGGCCTCCATTTACGTGTTGACAAATGATGACCCGGACCTGGCCAAACAAATCGCCGACGATATGAACGAATTCTTCTGGATGCATCGCGAGGATTTTGTATTCAAGGAGATTTTTGATGTGGAGAATGGCGTGGAACGTGTCATGCAGGCCGTGTCAGCAGGGGAGACCCCGGTGGTGGTGGCCGACGGATGCGACCGCACCGGGGGTGCCACCTGGATCACCAATGAGCTGATCCGCCGGGGGGCATCCAATTTCTGCATCGGCACACTGACCGACCTGGACCTGTTTCAGACCCTGACGGCACGCGGACTGCGTCCGGGTGATCACACCGGCCCCATCCATGTCGGTGGCACCACGGATTCTTTCGCCGGTGACCCGGCGGCACTGGATGATGCGGTGGTGGAATTCCTGGATGCCCGTTACCTGGTGCTGCTGTTCGGCGACAACAACCGCATCGTGGTCACCCCCGAACTGCGACAGATCACCGACCCCCGCTGGCATGCCTCGGTGGGCGTCGACTTTGACCAGCTAGACATTGTGGTACACAAGACCCGGGTGCACTTTTTCCGGGGGTATTACGAAACCGGCATCGCCGGGGAGGAGTATCCGGGGACCATCGTGAAGATCGAAGTACCCGGATGGGGACCGGCAGACCTGTCAAGGATCAACTTCGTGAACGGCGGGCAGTACCTCTATCCCTATGTGTTGGACCGGGAGATGGGGCATGAATGGGATCGTCCCTATATCGGCGACGAGGATATGATTTACCAGACCGGGGAGGGGCAGCGGCTCAGATAATTCCGGCAATTTCACAATAGAAAAATAAACAGAGATGAAATTCACAGACGTTTCCTTATTCACGGCATTGGCGGCTATCCTATTCCTCTTTTTGACCGTGACCCCGAACAGCTTGTCCGCCCAGGAACATGGGCCCCGCATGCGCTCTGCCGCTTTGGGCCTGCAGGTCGGGGAGCTCGAAGCCGGAGCCCTGAACGCGATCACGGATGTGGAGGGGGTGCTCGTCGGACATACCACCCGCATCGAAGGGGAGCACATCCGCACTGGTGTGACTGCTATCGTTCCCCATGGCGGCAACATTTTCCGGCAAAAGGTTCCGGCTGCGATCCATTGCTACAACGGATTTGGCAAGTTGGCCGGCTACCTGCAGGTCCGCGAACTGGGCAACATCGAAGCCCCCATTGTGCTCACGAATACCCTGAACGTAGGGACGGCCGTGGATGCCGTCGTTAGATATGTATTGTCGTCGGATGGCAACGAATCGGTGCGTTCGGTAAATGCCGTGGTGGGCGAAACGAACGACGGCTTTTTGAATGACATCCGCGGGCAGCATGTCACCGGGCAGGATGTGGAGCAGGCCATACGCAG
>SLNU01000255.1 GCA_007132865.1 Bacteroidales bacterium
AAAGACATGGAGGCCACCACCAAATACCGCTACGATCCGGAGCTGAAAACCGGGGGAACCTTCGGGGTCAATTTCTCGAATGTCGGGGACTACCTGCTTGCCTTCAATTACCGGAGCATGTATTGGACCGATGCGCAAAGAAGGGAGGTCCATGAGAAATTCATACTCGGTCACTACCTGAAGCAGTTCAACGAGGAGACCATTCAAAAAAAACAGCAAAAGACCTGCGGGGAGCCCTGTGCGGCAGTTTGCAAAAAGATGCACGGGGAATTTAAAAAGGATTTTGAGCCTTACCAGACCATGGGTCCTCTTTCCGGCATCTTTGACCAGCGGGCAGCCGAACAGCTGAACAGCCGGGCAGACAGCCATGGCTTTGATGCCATCAGCGTGGGCGGCGTGCTATCCTGGTTGATGGAATGCCTGCATGAAGGTCTGCTCCAACCTGGTGATCTGGGGGTAAGCAGCCTGCCGGTTTTTTCACCCGAAGGCTTTGACCTGGTCAATGACAGCATGCACAATGCCAGACTCGGGATGGCGTTGCTTGACCAGATGGCACAAGAAAACGGCAAGATCAACCTGAAGGAAGGTGCCCGCAAATATGCACGCAATCTGGCGAGGGACAAAGACAAGCGGATTATGGACCTCTTCGTATTCACCGGGTTTGCGCGCCATGGCTGGATGGTGCCCAACCAGTATTGGACGCCTGGGGTGCTGTCTCCCATGGCCATGATGGGCAAGTACTATATGAATTACGGCAGGGAATTTATCGAGCCCCGCGAGCTGGGAAGGGAAAATGCCAGGCGGATGCTGAAGGAGCTGATGATAGACAACCTGGGCATCTGCCGCTTTCACCGGGCCTGGGCCGAGGACCTCATGCCCGGCATCATCGGCAAGCTGTTCGGGAACAAGGAAAAGTTTCTCCAGAGCATTTCACTGACTGCAAGTCGAATACACAGTCGTAACGCATCCATTTTCTGGGAGTCGGAACGCAGCATGGACCTTGTGCATACTTTTCTGAAAAAGAAGGCAGGGGAGGGCGGACAGCAACCCGGTTTAAAAGAATGGGTTGAGCGGTTCGCGGCCGACAAGCAGGAAGCCTCCCTGGCTTTCTGGTACGAGGTACACAAAGGGGCCCATGAAATTCTAAGGGAGTTCTAAACAGGCCTCTTCAGGACCCGTTTTCCGACAGCGGGAAGCAGAAGTGAAAAGCGGCCCCCTTTCCTTCCTTGCTCTTGACCCAGATGCGTCCCTTGTGCTTGCGCACGAACTCACGGCACAAATGCAGTCCAAGTCCGGTGCCTTTTTCGTTTTCCGTACCGGAGGTCGACTGGCTGAAACGGAAAATCTTGCGCAGGTCTTTTTCAGGAACCCCCACCCCTTGGTCGCTGACCACACAATGAATAAGGTTTTTCCGAATCCGGCCGGCAATTTCCACCCTTGATTTTCTGGGTGAGAACTTCACGGAATTGGAAATCAAATTCCTGAATACGGAGGTGATCATGTGTTCGTCGCCTTTCATCACCAGGTCTTCGGGTATGTCCACCTCAAAACCAATGTCCTTCAGGGAGGCTTGGGCACCGAGCTGCTCCAGGACCCGGTCCACCAGCTTCTTCAGTTCAATATCCACCGGCTGCAATTCAATGCGTTGCTTTTGCAGCCTTGCCCAGTCCAGCAAATTCAGAAGCAACTGAAAGGCGCCTTCCGATGAATCCTTAATCAGCTGGACGATCTCCAGTTTTTCCTGGTCATCCAGGCTCTCCCATTCGCTTTTGAGAATCTCCGAAAAACCCAAAAGGGAATGGAACGGGGTCTTGAGGTCGTGGGCAATGATGGAAAAAAACTGGTCCCGCGCTGAGATGGCGGTTTCCAGCTTTCGCCTTTCCCGCATCAGCTCCGTATTTCTTTGTTTCAGGTCTTGGCTTTGCTTTTCAATGATCTGGCTTTGGTGCATCCGACTTTCAAAATTTCGCCAGAGCAATACCGAAAGGAAGAAGCCCACCCCTATGGCCGTGATGCCGTTCACCTGGTTGGAGAGCAAAATGGCAGGATCACCCTGCGTCAGGGGCAGCAGCAGGAAAAAAGCCGCGTAAGCCAGTGTAAAGATCACCAGTGCTCTTCCCGGGGGGATCAGAAATGCCAATGCAATGATTGTGCAAATGATCAAAAATGGGGTGATGGCCGTGGTCACCAGTTGGTCCATCACCACAATGCCCACCCCGGAGAAAACCAACACCAGAATATACACCTGGAGCAGTGTGTTCACCAGCGCCATGTTGCGGATCGATCCCCGGCGGTACAACCAGGCCACTGCCCATAAAGCCAGGCTGAAAATAACAATGGCCGAATGAAAAAAGATGAGGCCGGTCCGCCAGGTATATTCGGTGGTTCCTGATTCCGGTAGCCTGGCAACAAAAAAGAGGACATGGCCCAGGGAAAGCAGGCTGGCAATTTTCACAAAAAGAAGCAGCCGGCCGATATTCTGTACGAATACCTGCTCCAGAAAAACTTCCCTGTTCAAGCCTGGTATATTTTTAAACATTCAGTCCGCCCCCGATTCCCCGTAATCCGGAAATGCCTCCGGAATAGCAAGCTTTTTTAATCCTAGTACTTACATTTACTGAAACGACAAATCTCCATGTAAAAGTACGTATAATTTTCTAGTTACCACCTGGATCCATAAAATTTACAGACCACCGGAAAACACCGCCACCAGCCCCCCTGGCAATTATGCACAAGGAACATTGAAGAATGCCCCACGTCGGTCCAAAAACAAAATGTGTAAATTTGCAGTGCACCGGAAAAAAATTATGAACCATCTCTTAAGCCCACGAAGATGGAAAGAAAGCATGTGTACATCCTTAGTTTCATATTTCTTATGGTTACTTTAAGCAATTGCCAAACGGACCGCAGTCCGGATACCCTGTGGAAAGACTACCCGGTTTACCCGGGGAACGACCTCGGCGTGTATTACCAGCCAGACCACACGTTTATCAGGATCTGGTCCCCACCGGCAGATGAGGTAACAATGCACCTTTATGACCAGGGGCATGAGGGACAGTTACTGGGTTCCCATCCGATGGAAAAAGACAAAGAGGGCACCTGGGTCCTGAGCCTGGAGGGAGACTGGAAAAACACCTATTATACATTTCAGTCAAAAATTGGCGGACAATGGAGCCTGGAAGTGCCTGACCCCCAGGCAAGGGCCGTAGGTGTGAACGGCAACAGGGGCATGATTGTCGACCTCGCCTCCACCGACCCGGAAGGCTGGGAGTATGACAACCGGCCGCCTCTGGATCACCACGCCGACATTGTCATCTGGGAGGTCCATATGCGGGATTTCTCTATCCACCCCAGTTCCGGCAACCGATATCGCGGGAAATACCTGTCGTTCACCGAAACGGGTACCAGGAGTCCGGACGGACTCCCCACCGGGATCGACCATATTGTGGAACTGGGCGTGACCCACGTCCACCTGCTGCCGGTATACGACTTCTTCACCATTGACGAGACCCGTCTGGATATTCCCCAGTTTAACTGGGGCTATGACCCGAAGAACTACAATGTACCACAGGGCTCTTACTCCACCGATCCATTCGACGGGGAGGTCCGCATCCGGGAGTTCAAGAAAATGGTTCAGGCCCTGCACAACAACGGCATCCGGGTGATTATGGACGTGGTGTACAACCATATGTTTGATGCGGGTGCTTCTCCATTTGAGCAATTGGCACCAGGGTATTTTTTCCGGATGAACCCCGATGGCAGCTATTCTGACGGGGCAGCTTGCGGCAACGAAACGGCATCCGAGAGGCCCATGATGCGGCAATTCATGATCGAATCCCTGAAATACTGGGCCACAGAATACCGCATAGATGGATTTCGCTTCGACCTGATGGGGCTGCACGACATTGAAACCATGAACCTTATCCGCAAGGAGCTGGACAAGATTGATCCGGATATTTTCCTATACGGAGAGGGATGGACAGCGCAGGAAACACCTCTGCCTTTGGAAGACCGCGCCATCAAGGCCCATGCAGCCAGGCTGGACGGCATTGCCGTATTCAGCGATGACATCCGGGATGGCATCAGGGGCCACTGGTACGACAACGAAGACCCGGGTTTTATGGTGGGCAGGACCGGCGTGCGGGAAAGCATTAAATTCGGGGTGGTGGCCTCAACAGAGCATCCGCAGATCAATTACAGCAAGGTGAATTACTCCGATGCGCCTTATGCCGACAATCCATTAAAAACCATTACCTACGTGACCTGCCACGACAACCCCTGTTTGTGGGACAAGATCGTATATACCTGTGATCCCTGCAGCAAGCAGGACAAGCTGGACATTCAGAAACTGGCCAATGGCATTGTGCTGACTTCTCAGGGTGTGCCCTTCCTGCATGCAGGCGAGGAAATCGTGCGCACCAAGTTCGGGGAACACAACACCTACAATTTGCCGGACTCCATCAACCAGCTGGTGTGGACCAACAAGGCGAAATACTACGAGGTATTTGCCTTTTACAGGGACCTGATCCAACTCCGAAAGAATCATCCTGCCTTCCGGATGCCAACCACCGAAATGATCACGAAGCATTTAAGCTTCTTTGATATTGCAGATGAACGGATCGTCGGTTTTCATATCGGCGATCATGCGAACGGGGATCCCTGGAAAGACATCCTGGTGTATTACAATGCCAACGGAAATGAGGTGGATGTCCCCCTCCCTGCAGGCAATTGGGTGGCCGTGGCAAGCAAATACGGCATCAACGAAAAGGGAGTCGATACCCCGGGGTACCAACTCCCTCTCAGTGATGTGGCCATGGTCCCGGCCAGGTCGATCATGATCCTGGTGGACGAGGCAAGTATTCGCTAACAGGACTGGCCTCCGCTAGCAGGACTGGCCGTACGCGCGGGATCCGCTAATAGGTCACGATATCCATCTCCTCCAGCAGGTATCCCTGTCCGGCAAACACATCAACCACCCAAAGGATGTACTGGCTGTTAACCGATATGTTCCGGCATTGCTCCGGGTCGAACAGGATATCGCTCATGGTGCTTTCCCAGCTTCTGTCAAAATTCAATCCGATAAGCTCCCCCCGGCTGCCGATCACCGGACTGCCGGAATTCCCGCCGGTGGTATGGTTGCTGGCAATGAAGTTCACCACAAGTTCGCCATCATGCGTATAGGGACCATATTCCCTTTTCTCAAGCAGTTCTCTTAGTCTGTCGGGGATTAGGTAATCCTCCACATCCTCCTGGGCGGCTTTTTCCAAAATGCCATCTCCGGTGGTATACGGCAGGTATGCAACGGCATCCCTGGGGTATGAACCTTCCACCCTGCCATAAGTGATTCGCAGGGTGCCATTGGCATCCGGAAAGAAATTATAATCAGGCTGCATGAGCTGCATGCCGGCAGTATATACCCTGTACAGGCTGTCCAATGTGGTATTGAATTCGCGCTCCCGGACCGATACCCGCTCATTGTGAAACGCCTCCGTCTCCATGGCAAGTGCATAGGCAGGATCCCGCTTAAGTTTTCTATGGTCCCTGACTTTGTAATCCCGCAGAAACGCCAGGGTCTTTTCCTCCGAAACCAACATGGAACGACCATACAGACGGTCCACATAAGCACCTGCATCCGCCCCGTGCCGGTCCTGAATCGCCTGCACGGCAGCTGGAAGCATGGACCGGTCTGACAATTCCATGTACTTATTCAGCATGGCCCGTGCAATCTTCTGATCAAGCGGCGCGTGGTAGTCACGGAAAAACCTTTCGGCCTGCTCCAACAGCCTGTCTGCCAGCACCGCCACACGGACCTCGTCTGCATCTTTTTTTTCGCTTTCCCTGACCAGTTCTTCAAAACCTGCGGCAAAGCGCAGCAGTTCAATGTTCCTGACCGATTCGGCATAAAGGCGGGATGCGAACCGCACAGGGGTGTAGTCACGGTAAACTTCATCAAAAGCCTCCATCAGTCCGGCATAAGTTGCCCCATGCACAAGATCATCCTTTGCCCACTGTGTAAAAGCCTCCTCCTGGGCCCGCTTCACATCCAGGGCCTGCAGCCGTTCCAGTCCCCTGTTCTCCCCCATCCAGCGCTTCCATGCGTTGGAAACACGGGCATGCTTGGCGGCATACTGGATACGCACCTGGTCACTCTGCCGCATATCTTCCTCATAAATCTCCAGAATCCGGGTGCGCAACCGTATTCCCATCGGGTTCTCCTTTTCCGTAACCAGGCTTACCGCGTCTGATGTCAAATAACGTCTGGTCCCGCCGGGGAATCCATATACCATGGTAAAATCCTCTACTGCCGGTGTGCGGTTCGACACCGGAAAATAATGGGCAGGCTGGTAAGGCACATTGCTTTCATTATAGTCGGATGGTGCATTGTCCTCATCGGCATACACCCTGAAGAGCGCAAAATCTCCGGAATGCCTGGGCCACATCCAGTTATCCACATCACCCCCGAACTTACCGATGGATGAAGGGGGCGCACCCACAAGGCGCACATCCCGGTAAACCTCAAACACGAAAAGAAAATATTCATTGCCGTAGAAAAACGGGCTAACCTGGGCTTCATACCTGCCCCCCTCCCGGGCTTCCTCCACAATGTCCCTGGCAATATCCCTGACGGCTTGACCACGAGCACCTTCAGTCATTCCGGGATCCAGTCCGGCTGTCACCCTGTCGGTCACATCCTCCATGCGTACGAGCATCGTGATGGTCAGTCCCGGATTAGGCAATTCCTCCTCCCGGCTGCTGGCCCAGAACCCATGGGTCAGGTAATCGTCCTCCACCGAACTGTGCATCTGAATCTGCCCGTACCCGCAATGGTGGTTGGTCAGAACAAGTCCCTCAGGAGATATAAAGGAGCCAGTACAGCCACGTCCGAAGCGAACGATGCCATCCTTTAAACTGGCCTGCACCTCATCGTAGAGGTCGCTGGCCGACAATTGCAGCCCCATTTGCTGCATCTGCTCAATGTTGTTCCCGATTAATGCCGGAACCCACATGCCTTCCACGGCAAAAGACCGGACAGTCATGCCCAGTATGATAAGACAAACCAAGATAAACTTTCTGAAAACCATTGATCGTGTGTTAAGTGTGAGTAAAAAGAAGCATTAAGTGTGCGTAAAGTAATTCATCCGCAAATATATTATTTTCTGGGTATTGGGTATTGGACTTTGGGTATTGGGTATTGGGTATTGGGTATTGGGTATTGGACATTGGATATTGGACATTGGACTTTGGGTATTGGGTATTGGGTATTGGGTATTGGGTTTTGGATATTGGACATTAGCTAACAGCCAATAGCCAACTGCCAATTGCTAACAGCCAACAGCCAACCACCAACAACCAACCACCAAC
>SLNU01000314.1 GCA_007132865.1 Bacteroidales bacterium
ATCCGACAATATTAATAAATGAAAAAAGGACATTTTTTCTGATCCTTCTTATGGCAGCGAGCAGAAGTGTTTTCAACATAAGGACTAAGATTAAACCCAGGGCAAAGGCGTTTCAATGGATATATTTGTCCAAAAAGCATACCTGTTGATTTAATATAAACTAAATCAGTAGGTTAGTTGAAAACGCATGATAATAAAATTGTTCGGATTTGGATAGTGGTTGTACGTTATCGCACATGCCGCTCAAACAGAAGGTCCCTTACCCGACCAGCGGATACGCGGAAACCAGTGATCCGTCCGATGCCATCCCTTTCAAACCGGAGCCTGGAGGCATACCACATGTTGCCGCTGAAGTAATCCGGGGTAAGCGGGTTCAGGGTGATGTCTCCTATGCGTACATGCCTCGCCACAAGCTGTGGCTGGCCGTCCGAATCCTCGGTGACATCCAGCAACCAGGTGATATCAAGCTCTTCAGAGTAATAGGTGCCGGCAAGTATGGAAAGGTCCACCCCCGCCGGGTCGAAGGCCTCTGCCCGTGGCATCCTGATTGTTTCATCGTTGCGGTGCATGTTGACCATGTTGACCTCTCCGTTTTCCGGGTCCGGGAACCCGAATCGGGTCTCGCCGCCCTCTGTGACGAATTCCCTATCAGACAATGCAAATAATGGGACAAGCCGGCTGCTTGCGCTGGTGCGGAAAAAGAGGGTATCCTGTGCTGTCTTGAAAATGATGTGGTTGTCGGGTTGGTGCAGAAAATGGCCTTCATAACTGGCCAGCACGCGGGGGTCTACTTTGACAAACTCCCTTGTCGGCGAGTCCTCTTCCGGCTTCTCATCCAGAAAGTCTGCCAGCACGATATCAACCATGCGCATGGCCATTGCGTTGGAGCTGAAACCTGCGTCATTGCTGAATACCACGATGGCTACCCCTTGCTCCGGGAAGCGGGCCAGGAAGGTTCGGTAGCCAGCGTCAGCCCCGCCATGACTGATCATCGGCAGGCCCCTGTATTCCCCCACCGTTTGTCCGAGCGCATAGCTGATGGTGGTGTCGTCGTTCAGCACCCCCCGGGTATTTATCTTCTCAATGATCCCCTGGTCGCCCACCACGGGGTTCTCAAAGTTCATGGCCCAAAGGCCCAGGTCCTCCACCGTAGTAAACAAGCTGGTGGCGCCCACCGTGGCATAGCTGAGCACCCGTTTCCGGTAGTTTCCGTCGCGGCCGGCATAGGAATAGGCCCTGTTTTTTACGATTTTTTCATGGTCGTCGTAAAACAAGGTGTTCTGCATCCCCAGGGGCTCAAAGATCCGTTCCTGGGTAAAATCAGCGAATGACTGACCCGACACCCGGGCCACCACCTCGGCCAGCAACGTGAAGCCGGAGTTGCTGTAAAGGTATTCAGCCCCGGGTTTGAAATTCAGCTCCTTTTGCCTTGAAAGCAGGCGCAATACCTGCTGGGTCGTGATCACGTCATCCAGCCGCCATCCGGCCATCCCCAGCAAGTTCCACTGGTCCCTCAACCCGCTGACATTATGCGCCATATGCCTGAGCGTGACCGGGTAATTGAAATAGGGCAGCTCCGGGATGTATTGCTGTATCTCATCATCCAGGGACAGCTTCCCCTCGGCTTCCAGCAGCAAAATGGAGAAGGTCGTGAATTGCTTGGAAATGGAGGCAATGTGGAAAATGGTGGTCGGGGTATTGGGAATATCGTACTCCAGGTGTGCATACCCGTAGGCATTGGAGTAGGCGATCCCGCCGTCCTTCACCACGGCCACGGCCACGCCAGGGGTCCATGTCGTGTCCCAGGCCAGAAACACTTCATCGATCTGTTTCTTTAGGGTGTCTGGCAGCCGGGGAGGGTGCTGCGCCGCGGCTGCACCCAGGAAAAAAACGAGTAAAAAGAACACGGCCATGGCCTTCGCCAAGCCAGGAAGTGCATGGTTAAAAATTGCTTTCATTTGACAAAAATACGTGCATTAGAAATAAATATTGCTGAAAACATACGAAAAAAAACGTATATAAAGTATAAAAAGCAGGTACTATATAGTATATTTGGGCGGGATAATATGATGACAATGAATGCACCACTGCTTCGGATCGGCTTACTCTTATTGCTGCTTGCCGCCTTGATAAAACCGGCAGCTACGGCCGGCAATCCCCCTTTGCGCTTTTCACCCCACTGGCTGCCCCAGGCACAGTTTGCCGGTTATTATGTAGCACATGACCAGGGATTTTACCGGGAAGCCGGACTGGATGTGGAGATTACCCATCCCCGTGCCAATGTAAATGTCGTGGAAATGCTGAAGGACGGAACGGTGGATGTAATCTCCCAATTCCTGGTTTCGGCCATCGTTGCACGCGACCAGGGCCTTGAGCTGGTAAATTTCGCACAATCTTCACAGCATTCAGCCATATTGTTCGTTGCCAAGTCATCCAGCGGAATAGAAAATATCGGCGATTTACAGGGGAAAAAGATAGGGATATGGCAGGGTGGATTCAGTGAAGTCCCCATGGCCATGATCGGAGACTACGACCTGGAGGTGGAGTGGGTTCCCATTATGTCGACCATCAATTTGTTTTTAATGGACGGGGTGGACCTCATGACGGTGATGTGGTACAATGAATACAACCAGATTTACCTCAGTGGCATCAACGAAGATGAGATGAATACCTTCTTTCTGTCGGATCATGGTTTTGATGTTCCGGAAGACGGTTTGTATACCATGAAGGAGACCAGGGTCGGCCGGTCGGCGGACCTGAAAGCTTTCGTGGAGGCCACACAAAGGGGATGGGACCATGCTGCAGAGAACAAAGATTATACGGTGGAGCTTGTTGTGGAGATCATGCGCAAGGCACACATACCGGCCAATGCCGCACATCAAAGGTGGATGCTCGAAAGGGTACTGGATCTGCAGGGGTCTGGCGACAAGGAGGTGGCCCGGTGGCAATTGCATCCCGATGATTTTCACATGGCTGTTACAATCCTTAAAGACAGGGAGATGATTCGGGCTGAGGCGCTCCATTATTTGGATTTTTTTCAGCCTGTAATACCTGGCGACGAATAAACACCCACATCCGATGATCAAAAAAAACAGTCTTTCGTACCGGATCATCACCAGGGTATTGGCTTTTGCCCTCCTGCTTTTCCTGCTTATACTCTCACTGTCTTATTACTTTTCCCGTAAGACCATTGAGGAGTCTGCCCGGGACAATGCCATACACATAGCCGAGAATGCTGTGGCCAGGATAGAGCAGGAATTAAGGGTGGTGGAACAGATCCCTCATATGGTCGCCGGCATGATGGAGGTGGACCCCATTGAGGAGGATTCCTTGTTCGTTCTGCTGGAAAGGATAGTGGAAAACAACGACAACGTATTTGGGGCCGCTGTCGCCTTCGAGCCCTGGTTTTACCAACACAAGGGGAAATACTTTTGCCCCTACGCTTTCCTTGATGGGGACCATGTCCGCTCCATGTCGCTGGGCGGGGATGCCTATGACTATTTTCATTTGGACTGGTACCAGATCCCCAATATGCTGAGAAAACCTTACTGGACCGAACCGTATTTCGATGAAGGGGGAGGGGACATGCTCATATCAACTTACAGCTTTCCATTTTATACCAAAGGCGGGCAGCAGTTTGCAGGTATTGCTACGGTAGACGTCTCCCTGGAATGGCTCACGGAGATTGTGGCAGGCATCCAGATCTTTGAATCCGGTTATGCCTTTATGCTGTCACGCACCGGGGTTGCGGTAACCCACCCCAATCCGCAAAACATCATGAACGAAAGCCTGTTCTCCCTCGCCGAGGAAATGGACCTGCCTGAATTGCGCGCCATCGGCAGGGATATGATCGCAGGGGAAAGCAGGTTCCGCAAACATGCCCTTGATCAGAATGGAAAACTATGGATCTACCATACGGCACTTCCCTCCAGCGGATGGTCCATTGGGCTGGTCTATCCGGATGATGAGATGTTTGCCGCATTGCACCGGATCAGCCTGATTATGGCCCTGCTGGTGGTCATTGGTTTAGTCCTTCTCACTGTGCTGGTCACCCAGGTCGTGAACCGCCTGGCCGCCCCGCTGACAGCATTTGCAGACTCTGCCCGCATGATTGCCCAGGGCAGGTTTGACACGCCCCTTCCACGGGTAGGTAAAACGGACGAGATGAAGGAGTTGCATGGCGCATTTTCCCATATGCAAAAAGAGCTCGACAATTATATTGCCAGCCTCCGGGAAACCACTGCCGCCAAGGAAAAGATTGAAAGCGAGCTGCGCATTGCACGCGACATACAAATGTCCATGCTTCCCCATACCTTTCCACCCTTTCCCGATCTGCCGCAAATTGACCTGTACGCCATCCTGAAATCAGCCAGGGAGGTCGGAGGTGACCTTTACGACTTTTTTATAAAGGACAAGCATCATTTCTACTTTGGCATCGGGGATGTATCCGGCAAAGGGGTGCCGGCCTCCATGTTCATGGCGATGACACGTACCCTGTTGCGCACAATATCCGACAAGGAGAGTGAGCCTGGTGCGATTCTGAGCGCACTCAACAGGTCGCTTTCCTTTAACAATGAATCGAATATGTTCGTGACGTTCTTCCTGGGGATCATCAACCTGAAAACAGGAATGCTTAAGTATGCCAATGCAGGACACAATCCCCCGGTATTGATTCACCCCGGTGGAGAGGTGGAGGTTTTTGAGCCGGCAGGGGCAATTCCCCTGGGACTGTTCGAGGCATATGAATACAAGGGGGCCTCCATGCAGTTGCAGCCCGGGGACGCGATATTCACATACACAGACGGGGTGAGCGAGGCAGAAAACCAGTCCATGGAACTATTTGATGAAACCAGGATGCTGGATGTGCTGAAAGCGCATGGTCGTATGTCGCCCCGTGAGCTCATTGATTTGCTTGAGCATGCGGTCAGCGAGCATGTAAAGGACCACGAGCAGTCGGATGATATCACGATGATGTCCATACTGTTTAACGGATAAGGAAATGAAGACCGCCCAACTGACTTTAGACAACAGGATCAGCGAGCTGGATAAGCTGCGCGAGCTCCTGGAAGAAACGGTTGTAGAACAATGGGGCATTTCACCTGCGGTTGGGATGTCGGTGAATCTTGCCCTGGAGGAGGCCTTTGCCAATATCGTCCAATATGCCTTTGATGATCAGGAACCGCATGAAATTGATCTATTGTTCCAGTTGAAAGACAAGCAGCTGGTGATCACCATAAGGGATGACGGACACGCCTTCGATCCGACAAAAAAAGACGCCCCGGATACGAGCCTTCCGGCCGGGGAACGGCCCATTGGCGGACTGGGCATTTTTCTGGTCAAAAAGATCATGGATGAGGTGACGTACAATAGGATTGACAATATCAATCAGCTAACGCTTACAAAAAAAATAAACTGATGCATGTAACAAAAGAATTAGTGAATGACCACTTGCTGCTCCTGGTAGACGGACGTCTGGATACCACCCAGTCGGATGCTTTTGAGAAGGAGATAATGGAGATACTTGCAGGGGGACATCAAAAGATTATCATGGATTGCAGCGGGCTGAACTACATCAGCAGCTCTGGCCTCAGAATATTTCTGACCATGCAGAAACGGATGATGGGGAGTGGCGGGCAATTCAAGCTTTGCAATCTACAGGCGCCCATACAGGAAGTTTTCGACATGTCGGGCTTTTCCATGATCTTTTCCATCTACCCGGATCGGGAGACGGCCCTTAAAGCGTGATCATTGTCTTTGCCCTGGCACCGGTGGCCCTTTTTCTGGCCTGCCTTTACCTGCTGGACAGCTTCAAGCTTGTCAGCATGCGGGTACTGGCCGCCTGTTTGGGCTGGGGCATTGTGTCGGCAGCGATCTGCTATTTTGTCAACCGATGGATTGACAGCAATTTTTACCTTGGTCCGGACGGACTTACCCGGTTTGTGGCACCGGTAACGGAAGAATTCTTCAAGATGCTTCTGCTAATCATGCTGATCGCCCGGCGCCGTGTCGGGTTCATGATCGACGCCTCAATCTGTGGCTTTGCGATCGGCACTGGCTTTGCCCTGGCCGAAAATTTTTGGTACTATCTTCAGCTGGGGGTCGACTTTCACGTCGTATTGGCCATCGTGAGGGGTTTTGGAACGGCTCTGATGCATGGGGGAACGGTGGCCCTGTGCGCCATCGTGTTCATAGAGGGAGCCCACCGCAACAAGGGCCTGGCCGGCGCCCTGCTGGGACTCAGCGCAGCCATCATCCTTCACGCCATATTCAACCACTTTATTCTGAATCCGTTGTTTCAGACCCTTTTAATCCTCAGCTTGCTGCCCCTGGCCTTTTTTCTGGTATTTGTGTGGGCCAACAAGCACCTGCGGCAGTGGCTGGAGGTGGAATTCAGCAGCGAGGTCGATATGTTGGGCATGATGCGCCGCGGGCAGTTCATGGATACCAAGGCAGGACAGTACCTGGCTTCCATCCGGGAGCACTTCCCCCCGGAAACCATGGTGGACATGTATTGCTTCTTCAGCCTTTATCTGGAGCTGTCCATCAAGGCCAAACGCAATATGCTGCTGAAGGAAAGCGGTTTCCCGCCCATCATGGAAAAAGACATCAAAGACAAGCTCACCGAGTTCCGGCAGCTTCGCCGGCAAATCGGAAAGACAGGAGAAATGGCCCTTATGCCGCTGGTAAGGATGGACTACCGGCAGTTGTGGGAGCTGAATCAGTGGGAGTCTTAATTATTTACTAACCAAAACCTACAACAATGAAGTCAAAACAAATCGTTACCATTGTGATCAGTGTGATTATCGGATTCAGCATCGGACTGATGTCCGGTCTTACCCTGACCAGCCCAGGAATGAGCCTGATGGAAGCAGCGGGCACCATCGGACGCGTGGACCAGTATCGAAATGTTCGCATTACCCAGGAAGACATTGAATTGCGTAATGAGCTGGTGGAGAATGCAGAAAGGCGCGAAACCTTTCTCAGTTACCTTTCCTACGAATACGCCAGAAATATTCAGATGGGCGAAAACGTGCGATTTGCCATTCGCAGCGGTGAGTCCGCCGGAGATTTCCGTTCGGCCAATCCAAAAACAATGGAGCAGCTTAATCAGTACGACGAATTTCTGGACAATGCGCGCCTGAGAATCCTGGAAGCCATTGGCACTTTGCAGAATCTGGGTGACCGGGACAAGGTGGCCGTGCACACCGTATTGACGGATGCCGGTAACGCCCTGGCTCAAAATTCTTTACGTGATGGAGTATTGTTTGACTTCATGTGGGGAGTGGAGCGTTTTTTCAAGACGGCCTCGCCCAGTGCATTCCCGGAACTGGCCAATGC
>SLNU01000056.1 GCA_007132865.1 Bacteroidales bacterium
AAGCGGGATGCCATTGCCTTCTCGCTGAAAAAAAACGGCGAAACCGTCCAGCAAGGCTTATCGTCTGACATGATCCACTCGTTCGACCAGCTGATTGCCCACGTATCTAAATACGTGACCCTGAAGATCGGAGACCTGCTGTTTTCCGGAACCCCGGCGGGTGTGGGAAAGGTGGAGGCGGGAGACCGGCTGGAAGCCTTCCTGGAAGAAGAAAAAATGCTCGATCTGGATATTCGCTAAACCTGGATCCATCTGAAGCTTTACGCGCGAAAGCGGACCGCAGACCAGAATAAAGAAATAAAAAACATCAGAAATCTTTTTTACAAATGAAACAAGGCCTGAAGATCATCCTGCGCTCCGGCAAGGACGATGCCGTAAGGCGCTTCCATCCCTGGATATTCAGTGGGGCCATCAAGAAGATAGAGGGAAACCCTGCGGACGGCAAGCATGCCGAAGTGTTCTCTAACAAGAATGAATATCTGGGCTGCGGCATCTACCAGGATGCCAGCATCGCAGTGCGCATCCTCGCCTTCGCCCCGGAAAGGCCCGAGAGCTTCGGGACCGAATTCTGGGTAGAAAAAATCCAGAGGGCAATGGAAATAAGGCGGGTAGCCCGACTGACCAGCGACCCGTCGACCAATGTATTCCGGCTGGTGCATGGGGAGGGGGACCACCTGCCGGGACTGATTATTGATGATTACGACGGCAACCTGGTGGTGCAGATCCATGCAATCGGACTGTACCGCTTCCTGGATGACATTGCCGCTGCCCTGCAAAGGGTTTATGGTGCACGGCTGAAGAGCATTTATGACAAGAGCCGGGACACCCTGCCGAAAAGCTTCTGGCAGGAGCGCCAGCCACGAGGATTCCTGGTGGGAACCGCCAACGATATTGAGGTCCTAGAGAACGGCCATCGCTTTCTGGTGGACATCGAGCAGGGCCAGAAGACGGGCTTCTTCATCGACCAAAGGGAAAACCGGCAATTGCTGACCCGTTATTGCCGTGACCGGAAAGTGCTGAATACTTTCTGCTATACGGGCGGGTTTTCGGTTTATGCACTGGCAGCCGGTGCCCGGGAGGTGCATTCGCTGGACAGTTCTGCAAGGGCCATGGAGATGACTGCCCGGAACGTGGAACTGAACTTCCCCGAGGCTCCTCCTCACCGGTGTATCACCTCAGACGCCAACCAATACCTGCACGCCAATACAGAGGAATACGACCTGATTGTGCTCGACCCCCCGGCATTTGCAAAACACACCCATGTGAAACACAATGCCGTGCAGGGCTATAAGCGCCTCAACCTGGAAGCCATGAAAAAAATCCAACCGGGTGGCATTCTGTTTACCTTCAGCTGCTCCCAGGTCATTGACATGAACCTGTTCCGCTCCACCGTGATGGCGGCAGGCATCCTTGCCGGGCGCCAGCTGCGCCTCTTGCACCAGATGAGCCAGGGCCCCGACCACCCCGTAAACATGTTTCACCCGGAGGGGCATTACCTAAAAGGATTGGTGCTGATAGTGGATTGATTCATCATGCCTTCCATGGCCAATAAAACAAACATTGCATGGTCCTAGCTGACGCTAATTACAAGAGCATCTGGCGCATCTCCTTGCCCATTATAGTCGGACTGGTGGCACAGAACCTGATGGTGGTAATCGATACCGCCTTTCTGGGCCGCCTGGGGGAAATCACGCTGGGGGCATCGGCCATCGGAGGTATCTTCTACCTCTGCCTGGTCATGCTTGGCTCCGGCTTTGCAGTGGGCACCCAGATCATGATCGGCCGACGCAACGGGCAGCGGAAATACCGCTCCATCGGCAGGATCGTCGACCACGCCGTGTACTTCATGCTTTTTCTGGCAGCCCTGGTATTCCTGCTGCTTAGCTTTGGCGCACCCCAATTTTTGGGATGGTTTTTAAAGTCGGATGCCGTGCTGGGGGAAAGCCTGGTCTTCCTCAGCTACCGCCGCTTCGGCATCTTCTTCGGTTTTCTGAACCTCTCGTTCAGCGCATTTTACATCGGCACCACCCGCACCTTCATTCTTTCGGCAAGCACCATCCTGATGGCCCTGGTGAACATCGTACTGGACTACGCCCTGATATTCGGCCACTTTGGTTTCCCGCAAATGGGCATCGCCGGGGCGGCCCTGGCCACAAACATTGCCGAAGCGGTAACCTTTTTATTTTTCGTCGGATGGACCTGGAAAAAGGGTTATTTCCGGGCCTTCGGACTGTTCCGGTTCTGGAAGCCTCGCTGGAGACTATACAGGCCGCTGCTAAGGCTGGCCGTACCGGTCATGTTCCAGTTTTTCCTCTCTTTTGCGGCCTGGTTCGTCTTTTTTATGATCATTGAGCAGATCAGCGAAACCGCCCTGGCAGCATCCAACATCACCCGCAGTTTCTATATGCTGTTGATGATCCCGGTATGGGGACTCAGCTCAGCCACCAATACCATGGTCAGCAATCTGATCGGGCAGGGGAAAATGGACCAGGTCATCCCCCTGATCAAAAAAATGCTGCTAATCAGCGTGGGCTGCACCTTACTGGTCATCCAGGCGAACTTGTTTTTCCCGGCACAGATCGCCGGCTTTTTTACCGATGAAGCATACCTGGTGGAGGCCACCGTTCCGCTGCTATACGTGGTCAGCTTTGCCCTGATCGCTTTCTCGGTGGGGATGGTGGTGTTCAGCGGACTGTCAGGAACCGGGAAAACCATGGTCGCCCTCCGGATTGAGATTCTGTCCATCCTTTTTTACCTGGGATGCGCCTTCACCCTGGCGGTTGGGTTTGGCGCACCGGCACCGGTGGTCTGGTTCGTGGAAGTGGTCTACTTTTCGCTACTCGGGCTGTTCTCCTACATTTACCTTCGCAAGGGCAGCTGGAAACTGCTGAATATTTAGGGTCGGGTACAGGTAATTGCCCCCAAAATGATAATTTTGCATCTGGCTGAATATCCCGCTCCAATTTTCGTTATTGATTTGGGGTCGGGACTGGCCAGTTATGAACCACAAATAATTAAAGACTCTTGTGAGAATATATACCGCTGCCCTTTCCATATTCCTGATTTCCATTACACTGCTGCTGGCTTCATTTACCGGTATCCACGGGCATCGGACTTCTGATGCCGCCGCGGTGTCACAGCCTCATGAACCCCCGGTAGAACCATTGGAAGACCAGGCTGGTGAAATAGCCAGTCCGATTTCTGAGGCGACAGAAAAGACCCAGGCCCGCTTGCTGCAGGACTATTCCACCCACTGGGTGGATTCGGTCTATGCCAGCCTTACCATGGATCAGCGGATCGCCCAATTACTGATGATACGGGTGCATACGGACCAGGACCAGGCCTATTATGACCGCAAGGTGCAGGAGGTTGCCCGGCACAACATCGGCGGGGTGGCTTTTTTCAGGGGCGGTCCCGCAAGGCAGGCACAGCTTACAAACCGCCTGCAGCAGGCTGCCGCCACACCCCTGCTCATTGCCATGGATGCGGAATGGGGACTGGCGATGCGGCTCGACAGCACCATCAGTTTTCCGCGGCAGATGACCCTGGGTGCAATCCAGGATGAGGCAATGATTTACATGATGGGGCTTGAAGTCGGACGGCAACTGAATCGAATGGGGGTCCACATGAACTTCGCCCCTGTAATCGATGTAAACAACAACCAGGCCAACCCGGTGATTAATTTCCGGGCCTTTGGAGAGGACCGTAAACAGGTCGCCCGCCGGGGAGCCGCCTATATGAAGGGGATGCAGGACATGGGCATCCTGGCCTGTGCAAAGCACTTTCCCGGGCATGGGGACACGGACGCAGACTCCCACTATACCTTGCCGCTGCTAAACCATTCTCCCCACGAAATCGACTCTATCCATTTGTATCCGTTTAAGGAACTCATCCGGCAGGGCTTACACTCTGTGATGATCGCCCATCTTCAGATCCCGGCCCTGGAGCCGGAAAGGAATCTGGCCTCGACCCTTTCTGAAAATATCGTTAGCGGACTCCTGGTGCAGGAGATGGGGTTTGGCGGACTGGTGGTGACTGATGCGCTGGACATGCGTGGAGTCAGCGACTATTTCCAGCCGGGAGAACTGGAACTGCGAGCCCTGATGGCCGGCAACGACATCCTGCTGCTTCCCGAAAATGTACCTGCCGCCATTGCCAGCATCCGCAGGGCCGTGGAGCAGGGAATCATCCCTGAAGAGATTGTGAACATGAGGTGTCGGAAAATCCTGTATTACAAGGAGAAAGCTGGATTGAAAAATGGGGGAATGGTGGACTTGAAAAAGCTCATTGAGGACCTTAACCCGCCGCGTGCGCACTTGCTGAACAAGCAACTTGCCGAAGCTGCAGTTACCCTGGTAAAGAACCACCATGAACTGCTGCCCGTTAAGCCACCTTATTCCAATTCCGTGGCCTCACTGGCCATTGGTGCGGGTCCAGGCGGTGCTTTCCAGTCCATGCTTGGAAATTACACAGATATTCCGGCCTTTACGATCCCCAAGGAGCATGGTCAGGAACAGGCAAGCAGGATGATCCGAAACCTGGACCCATATGAGCTGGTCATCATCTCCGTCCACAACAACAGCATGTTCCAGACGAGGCAATACGGCATTGATGCACGCACGGTCAGCCTGGTGCGCGCAATAGCAAAAAACAAAAGGGTGGTACTGGCCCTTTTTGCCAACCCCTACAGCCTGGATTTATTTAAAGACGCCATAGAAGATACGGACGCCATTCTGGTTGCCTACCAGGAAGGGCGGCATTTTGAGGAAGCAGCCGCACAGATTATATTCGGGGGCATACAGGCCAGGGGCATGCTTCCGGTAAGTATTTCCCCTTACTTTCCTGCCGGGACGGGGCTGGTTACGCCCGAAAAGTTCCGGATCGGCTTTGGAGACCCGGAAGATGTGGGGATGGACAGCCGGATGCTGCAAAAAGTGGACAGCATTGTGCATGACGGACTGGCTGCAGGGGCATATCCGGGCTGCCAGTTAGTGCTGATAAAGGACGGCATGGTGATCTACAACAAGGCCTTCGGCCACCATACCTATGACAAGCGACGGCCGGTCCGCACATCAGACATCTATGACCTGGCCTCTGTCACAAAAATCGCAGCCACCACGGCAGCAATCATGCAGCTCTCTGAGAGGGGGATGATAGACATGGACGGCACACTGGGAGACTACCTGCCATGGTTGAAGGGGAGCGACAAGGAAAAGCTGGTTTTGCGGGAGGTCATGGCCCACCAGGCCAGGCTGGCATCATGGATACCCTTTTTCAGGGAGACCTTGCCGGCCAGTGGCAAGGAGGGACCCAGTGTTTACAGCCGGCTGGTATCCGGGGATTTCCCCGTGGAGGTGGCCCGAAATATGTATATCCACAGGGATTACCGTGATACAATATTTTCACGCATCCTGCATTCCCCCTTACGGAACCGGAACGACTACCTTTACAGTGACCTGGGTTTTATTTTGCTGGCAGAGCTCGTTGAGCAGGTCAGCGGGTTATCGCTGGACCGGTATGCAGAACTGGCTTTTTATGGTCCGATGGGCTTGCGCACCATGCGTTTCAAACCCCTGGAACATTTTCCCGGTGAAAGGATTGTCCCTTCCGAAAACGACAAAGCATTCAGGAATCAGGTTATCCAAGGATATGTGAACGACCCTGGCGCTGCCATGCTGGGCGGGGTGGCAGGGCATGCCGGACTTTTCTCCAATGCGCTGGACCTGGGCATCCTGATGCAGATGTTTCTGCAAAAGGGGGAGTATGGCGGCAGGCAGTATTTCCATGAACTCACCGTCAGGGAGTTCACCCGCGTGCAATACGGCAGCAGCAAAAACCGCAGGGGGCTGGGGTTTGACAAGCCCCAGCTGAAACGCAATGAACCCGGACCAGCATGCAAGAGCGCCTCCGCATCGAGCTACGGGCATTCCGGGTTTACGGGTACTTATACCTGGGTGGACCCGGAAGTTGACCTGGTGTACGTTTTCCTGTCGAACCGAACCTATCCCGACCAATCCAACCGTAAAATCATACAAAGGGACATCCGTACCAACATCCATCAGGCCGTGTATGATGCAATAAAAACACCGTTTAGTTATTAACCAATTATCTGAAATGAAAACTGTATTACTCTGGATCCTGGCCATCGTGCTAACCGTGGGAAGTGCAATTTATCAACGCCGGACGGGTCCCACCCACCCGTTCCGGGGCAAGGTGGAGATCGGCAACACCGAGGTTTCCTTCCGGCTATTGCGTTCCTTCCCCATGCCTTTTGACGCCCCTATCCGCGTGACCGTTGAAGACAGAGACATTAAAGGGTTTTACCGGTTCAAACGTTTTCCCAGCTTTGATCAGTGGGAGGAGCGTCAAATGGAGCGTGAGGACGACAAGCTGGTGGCTTATATCCCGCAGCAGCCAGCCGCCGGGAAGGTGAAATACCAGATCTTTCTGCAAAAGGGACTGGAGGCCGTTGCGCTGAGCGAAGAACCCATCATCATTCGGTTCCGTGACAGCGTGCCGGCCTGGGCCATAATCCCCCATATTCTTTTCATGTTCGTGGCCATGCTGCTAAGTACCAGGGCCGGACTGGCGGCTATATTCAAAGAACGGACCTTCGGACTGACCTTATGGACCTTTGTGACATTGGTTGTTGGCGGACTGATTCTGGGGCCCATCGTGCAGAAATACGCTTTCGGTGATTACTGGACCGGATGGCCGTTCGGGACAGACCTGACGGACAACAAAACGGCCGTGGCTTTCCTTTTCTGGCTGATCGCGCTGATCATAACCTGGAAGAAGCCCTATCACCGCACCTGGGTGCTTGTCGCATCGGTCGTTTTGCTGCTGGTGTATTTTATTCCCCACAGCCTCCTGGGATCAGAGATAGACTGGACGGAGGATGGTGCGGAAGAGATCTACCAGACAGCCAGACTCGTGGCCGGCAGGTACTTTCCAGCGGGAGCCGGTATTTTTTAATAAAAAGATGGGCAATCGCCTGCAGAAGTCGTAAATTTGCTGTTTTGCGCGGGATGCTGCGCAGGAAAATTGATACATACCGACATTGGGGTTCTCCCGCATTCGGAGACAGATAAAGAACCAAAAACACCTTGAATAGTTTTTATGAGTAAAGTTATTGCCATTGCCAATCAGAAAGGCGGCGTAGGGAAAACGACCACTGCCATCAACCTGGCCGCCAGCCTGGCCATTCTTGAATA
>SLNU01000029.1 GCA_007132865.1 Bacteroidales bacterium
GCCCTGTCTTTTGCCATTCATAAGTTTTACAACGACCGGGGTTTCTACTACCTGCATACCCCGATTATTACCGGCTCAGACGCAGAAGGAGCCGGGGCCATGTTCCATGTAACGACGCTTGACCTGAAAAATATTCCGCGAAAAGAAGATGGGACAGTGGATTTTTCACAAGACTTTTTCGGAAAGGAAACCAACCTGACCGTCTCCGGGCAGCTGGAAGGGGAACTGGGCGCCCTGGCCCTCTCAAACATTTATACCTTTGGCCCCACTTTCCGGGCAGAGAACTCCAATACCGCCAGGCATCTGTCGGAGTTCTGGATGATCGAGCCCGAGATGGCCTTTTATGACATCCACGACAATATGGACCTCGCCGAGGACTTCCTTAAATACCTGATCGCCTATTTGCTGGACAATTGCGACGATGACCTGGCCTTTCTGGAAAAGATGTATGACGGGGAACTGACCGCACGCCTGCGTTTTGTGGTTGACAACCGTTTTGAAAGACTTTCCTATACCCGCGCCATTGAGATACTGGAAGCGTCCGGACAGGCATTTGAGTTTCCTGTGAAGTGGGGGGTGGATCTGCAGTCGGAGCACGAGCGTTACCTGGTGGAGAAGCATTTTAAAAAGCCGGTCATCCTGACCGACTATCCGCGCGACATCAAGGCCTTTTACATGAAGCTGAACGACGACGGGAAAACGGTTCGCGCCATGGATGTGCTGTTCCCGAAAATCGGAGAGATCATTGGAGGGTCCCAAAGGGAGGAGGACCATGGGAAATTGCTGGGGCGGGTGAAAGAAATGGGCATTCACGAAAAAGATGTATGGTGGTACCTGGAAACAAGGCTGTTCGGAACGGCACCCCATAGTGGATTCGGACTGGGGTTTGAGCGTCTGATGCTGTTCGTTTCGGGCATGGGGAACATCCGCGATGTGATCCCGTTCCCGCGCACGCCACAAAATGCAGAATTTTAACCTGATGGGTTCCGACAAATAAAAAAAAATGCCTAATTTGGCCCGTCATGCTCAAGCAAAAACTTCAGCAAAAATTGATGCAGAAGCTGTCTCCCCAACAGATACAGCTGATGAAGTTATTGCAGGTCCCTGCCCTGATGCTGGAGCAACGAATCAAACAGGAGATTGAGGAAAACCCCGCCCTGGAGGAAGGGCCGGATGATCTTGGAGAGCAGGAAAACCAGGATGATGATTATGACGGGTATGATGAGGACGGCGGCGAGGAACTGGCTTCCGACACCCCGGAAACAGATCCCAATGACGAGTTTGACCTCAGCGACTATATGGAGGAGGACGACATTCCCTCCTACCGCTTAAATGCGAACAATTTCAGTTCAGACGACGAACGAAAAGAGATTCCTTTTGCCGGCGGCGCCAGCTTTCAGGAATTCCTCCTCTCTCAGCTTGGTTTGCGCAGCCTTTCTGACCGGGAAATGCTGATCGCGCGGCACATCATCGGGAACATTGATGACTCCGGTTACCTCCAGCGGGATATCCACTCGCTTATCGACGACCTTGCATTCTCCCTGAACATTGAGTCCAGTTTCAAGGAAGTGCTTCAGCTTATCCGTGTAATACAGGAGTTTGACCCGCCAGGTGTTGGCTCAAGGGATTTGCAGGAATGCCTGTTGTTGCAGATCAGGCGCAAGACGCCCCAGACCTTGGCCATCGGCAATGCAACACTCTTGCTGGAAAAGAATTTCAACGACTTCACGCGCAAGCACTTTGAAAAGATCCGGAAGAAACACAATTTTTCGGAGGAGGAACTCAAGGAAGCAATTGACGAGGTGCTGAAGCTGAATCCAAAGCCCGGCGGTTCCCTTGCAGATTCCGGAAAACCTTCGCAATATGTGGTACCCGATTTTATTTTGACCAATTACAGCGGGGAACTGGAGCTCAGCCTGACATCCCGCAACGCCCCTGACCTGCGTATCAACCGGACATATTCCGAGATGCTTGAGACAATGGCTGAAGCCAAGGGAAAGGCCGATGCCAGGCAGAAGGATGCCATTACCTTCGTAAAGCAAAAGCTGGACAGTGCAAAGTGGTTCATAGATGCCATACGGCAAAGGCAGAACACCCTGATGGTGACCATGACAGCCATCATGGAGTTTCAAAAAGAGTACTTCCTTACCGGGGATGAAACCACACTGCGCCCCATGATCCTTAAAGACATTGCCGAAATGGTACAACTGGATATTTCGACCATTTCCCGGGTAGCGAACAGTAAATACGTCCAGACCCCCTTCGGCACTTTCCTGTTGAAAAGCTTTTTTTCAGAATCCCTTCAAACCGACTCAGGGGAAGAGGTGTCCACACGGGAGGTCAAAAAGATTCTGCAGGACTGTGTGGAAGCGGAAGACAAATCCAAGCCCCTTACCGATGATGAACTGGCTGCCATCCTGAATGAGAAAGGATACAATATCGCCAGGCGAACGGTGGCCAAATACCGGGAGCAATTGGATATCCCGGTGGCCCGCCTTAGAAAGGAGCTGACCTGATATGAAGGCTGAAACATTCCTTGCACGTTTGTTTTCCGTTGTTTTTCATCCGCTGGTTATCCCCACGCTGGGACTGCTGCTGCTGTTTCGGCTGGACAGTTATATACACTTTGCCGTTCCCCCCCAGGCCAAGCGGTTCATCCTGATCATCGTGTTCATTAACACCGCCATAGCCCCGGCCCTTGCCGTGTTGTTGCTTAAGCGGACCGGACTGATCAAAGACGTGCTGCTTGACGACCGGAGCGAGCGGTTGTTCCCCTTGTTGTTGTCCTCTCTGCTCTTTTTCCTGACCTATTACCTTTTGCGGCAGGTGACACTGCCAGCGCTGATTTATTACTATATGATGGGGGCGACCCTGCTGGTCATTCTTTGCCTGCTGATCACCTTCCGCTGGAAGATCAGTTTACATATGATGGGTCTGGGCGGGTATACAGGATTTCTGATCGCCACTTCCATATTTCTGAAGATAGATATCTCCCTGCTGATCGGGATGTGTGTTTTGATTGGCGGACTTGTGGGTGCGGCCCGGCTGAGGTTGGGCTCGCATACGCCAATGCAGATATATGCAGGTTACCTGGCCGGGGCCGGGGTGATGCTGGCTTTGTTTTTGTTTCTGAGGGTATGACCTTCATTGACTAGTAAAGGGACCAGCTGAGGCCGAGCGAGACCGGCACCATTTCCCGGGCAGAATTGTCTTCGAAGACCCTGGTAAGTGGGAAGCGGGTAACTACAGCCCATTTTCTTATGCCTACCCTGGCATAGGCCTGTATCCTGAATGGATTGATCTGCCCGGGCAAATGCTCCTTTACCTTGATTTCCCTGCTGCCCGCCTGGTCCAGCCCCCTGAACTTGGTGTTCGCACTTACCAGGTAATCGGCGGAAATGCCGGCATACAGGCGCAGCCCCCGCTCGCGGCCGGGCCCCCTGTAGCGCAACTCGAGAGGCAGGCCCAGGTAATTCAGGTTCAGCTTGTTTGTTTTGTATTCCTGGGGGATTGGGACAAAGTCGAAGCGCGCGTGTGCGCCTCCCCAATTGGTCGGCTGGTAGAAGTGGTCGGTGTACAGGTTGTGTGAATAGAAGGCCATTCCGGCTGCGACACTGAAACGGGTTCTGCCAAGTGGCATGTCCTGTATGGCCAGCAATGCCAATCCCCGGTTGATGATGTCCTGGCGCATGTTCTCCGGGACATTTCGCCAGTGGTCCCCGATAAACTCAACCATCAGCCTGTCGGCCGGACGCATACGCAGGGGCTGGGCCGACAAACAAAGGCCTGGCAGCAGCAGTATGGCACCAAGAAAAACGGCTCTGACCAATGGTCTCATCTTGTTTTTTCTGCTTCCAGAATGTATTTTTCGAGGGAGGCCCAGCAGGGCATGTCAATGCCCAGCTTCTTCCCGTCGTTCAGCACGTCCAGGTATTGTTTTTTCATCTCATCGAATCCATGCTTCATATGCCCGTCCATCACCTCCTGCAGCTCCGCATTGTATGATCTTTTCAGTAAGGGAGTCAGTAAAAAACCAGGCAGGTAGAACATGTTGTAGGGGAATATTTTTTTGGGGTTCACCCCTTTGGCCCTGCAAACTTTGAATCCCTCCTTAATGGCGCAGACACTGAGACGCACCAGCGCCTTGTTTTCACTGAAGCGGCGTGCACCCCCGGCCTTGCATACCGCCCCGAACGTGGCGGCCGGCCAGATGTAATGAGCCTTTATCCAGGGGATGATGGCAGATGAGATCTTTGGCTGCATGCCTGCCTGGCCAAAGATCTCTGCCGTATCCAGAAGGCGCTTGCTGGATTTCCCATCGGGCTCCCCCAGCATGGTGCTGCCTTTTTTAAACAACAGGCAATTGACCCCGTTGTCGGTGCGACCTCCTCCGGCCATGGCCGGAAACCCGAAGAAATACCTACCGGCAGGCAGGTGTTTTTCAATCTTGTCAAATTCATTCCACAGATTGCCCATGAAAAGAATGTGGGCATTCCCCGAATACTTTGCCACGTAAGGCAGTACATCGTTCAGCTGGAAGTTTTTGACAGCAATGATGATTAGGTCATATTTTACAGAAGGATCGATCCGGTCGACGGTCCGGGGCCGGAAAACGGTGTTGACGAACTCTTTGCGTTTGCCCCGCATGTCGGTGCACTTGATGACCACTCCGGAATGACTGTACCTGGTCAGTCTGTGCTTGCGTACCAGCAAGCTTACCCTGAATCCTGCCTCGGAGAGCTGCCAGGCATAGGTGGTCCCGATCACACCTGCTCCAAAAACCAATATGTTCATATGGATGGATTAATTTTACGTTTATTGCGCAGGCAGTTTCCACTATGAAACCTGCTCTGGCCTTTCAAAATTAAGAACACTTTATCATATACAACAATTTTTTTTACATGAGGGCGGAGGTTTTATTATTTTTGATCCTGGCGACCACCAAGTCTGCCAATTCCAACATTAACTGAGCGTGCACTACCTTGACACCCCCATAGAATTTCTAAAAGGCGTCGGACCATTGCGTGCCGCGCTGCTTCGCAAAGAGGCCGGGGTCTCGACCTTTGCCGACCTGCTCACATTGTACCCATTCCGGTATATCGACAGGAGCAAATTTTACAAGATAAAGGAGGTCAGCGGGGAAATGCCCTATGTGCAGATTCGTGGCACCATTTCCGGTATAAAGCTTCACGGGGAAAGACGCACCACCCGTATGACGGCCCTGCTCAGCGATGATACGGGAGAACTGGAACTGGTGTGGTTCAGGGGGTTTAAGTGGCTGAAAGACCAGTTCAAGCCAGGCGTGGAATACCTCGTTTTCGGGAAACCCACATTGTTCGGCCGCCGGATCAACATTGCCCATCCCGAGGTGGAGCAGGTCACCCCTGTTGCCCTGAACCAATTGTCTTCCATGCAGGCCGTCTACAACTCCTCGGAGCAATTACGTGCCAAGGGCCTCGACAGCAAGGGCATTGGAAGACTTGTCAAGACCCTGCTGCCCCTTGCGCTTCCGCATATAGGCGAAACCCTCCCGAAAACGGTTCTGCAGGCCCTAAGGCTTCCGGGCAGGCAGGATGCCCTTTCGGCCATTCATTTCCCATCCGACGCCATAACAATGAAAAAGGCCATTGCCCGCCTGAAATTTGAGGAGTTGTTTTACATACAGCTCAGCTTGCTCAGAAGCAGGCAACTAAGACTCGAGAAAACAGGGGGGCATGTGTTTCCGTCCATCGGGGAGCTGTTCAATGCGTTCTACCACGAAACCCTTACATTTTCCCTGACCGGGGCGCAGAAAAGGGTGCTGAAGGAGATCCGCAGCGATACCCTGTCAGGGAAACAGATGAATCGCCTGCTGCAGGGAGACGTCGGAAGCGGAAAAACCGTGGTGGCGGTGATGAGCATGTTGATGGCCCTGGACAACGGCTTCCAGGCATGCCTGATGGCGCCGACGGAAATCCTGGCCTTTCAGCATTACGAATCGGTTTCCACGATGCTGTCTGGGCTTGGCGTAACGGTGGGTTTGCTGACCGGCTCCACCCGTTCGGCCCGGCGTCGGGAGACCCTGCAACAGCTCATGGAAGGAAGTCTGCAATTGCTGATTGGGACGCATGCCCTGATTGAGGATGTGGTAAAATTTGAGCAACTGGGCATGGTGGTCATTGACGAGCAGCATCGGTTCGGGGTGGCGCAACGTGCAAGGCTTTGGGCGAAAAGCAAGGTGCCCCCCCATGTCCTGGTGATGACCGCCACCCCGATCCCACGGACCCTGGCCATGACGCTGTTCGGGGACCTGGATGTTTCGGTGATTGATGAGCTTCCGCCGGGAAGGAAGCCGATCAAGACCATTCATCAGTATGACAGTAACAGGCTAAAGGTTTTTGGCTTTATGCGCGAACAGATCAAAAAGGGGCGGCAGGTTTATGTGGTATACCCGCTGATACAGGAGTCGGAGACCTTGGACCTGAAGGACCTGACCGACGGATATGAGAGCATCGTCAGGGAGTTTCCGCTGCCTGACTACGGGGTCAGCATTGTGCATGGCAAGATGAAACCTTCCGACAAAGATTATGAAATGCAGCGTTTTGTAAGGGGGGAGACCCAGATCATGGTGGCCACCACCGTCATTGAGGTGGGCATCGATGTTCCCAATGCCACGGTCATGGTGATTGAAAGCGCCGAGCGTTTTGGCCTTTCCCAGCTGCACCAACTAAGGGGCCGTGTCGGCAGGGGCGGGGACCAGTCGTATTGCATCCTGATGACCGGCAATGAATTAAGCGGGGATGCACGGAAGCGGGTTGGCGGACTGGTGTCTACGAATGATGGGTTTCAGATTGCGGAGATGGACCTGCAGCTGAGGGGGCCCGGTGATATTCAGGGGACGCAGCAAAGTGGGTTGCCTGACCTGAAGCTGGCTGACCTGACAAAAGACGAGGCCATATTGAAGGCTGCCCGACAGCATGCCCGGGACCTGCTGGAGCGGGACCCTTCCCTTTCTACGGAGGAGAATCGTCCTGTGGCCAGGCAGCTGAAACACCTTTTTCCGGACAAGATCTTCTGGAGCCGGATCAGCTAGGGAGTATAAAAAAACCGCTGCGACCCGAAAGGTGCAGCGGTTGAAATATTATAAACGCTTGATTCAGCACGAACTTAGTTCAGTACGAACTTAGTTCAGTACGAAC
>SLNU01000118.1 GCA_007132865.1 Bacteroidales bacterium
AGGAAGCGCCGGCAGCGGCCAGGGCATCTGTTCCGATGTACCTTCCGATGATGATGGTATCGACAATATTGTACAATTGCTGGAACACATTGCCCAGCAACATGGGCAGGGCGAACAGGAAAATCTGTTTTCCGACGGGTCCCTGGCTTAGGTCACGCATGCCAAAATATTATGAAACTTACAACAGCGTGGCGGGGAAAAAGTTTCTCAAAATAATCTTACATTTGCCTTTAGCCGGAGCAAATGATCATCAACCGATAGCCACCATGGATATTTCTGTCGTTGTGCCTCTGTTCAATGAGGAGGAATCCCTGCCTGAGCTCGCCGCCTGGATCGACCGGGTCATGAAGGCCCATGGGTTTGCCTATGAGCTCATCCTGGTGGATGATGGCAGCAGAGACGGATCCTGGAAAACCATCGAAGCCCTTTCCGGACAGTTTCCGGCAATCAGGGGATTCCGTTTCCGGCGAAACTACGGCAAATCTGCCGCCCTGCATACTGGCTTCAGAAATGCCTCCGGGGAAGTGGTCATCACAATGGACGCCGACCTGCAGGACAGCCCCGATGAGATCCCCGCATTGTATAAAATGATCCGCGAAGACGGCTATGACCTGGTCAGCGGATGGAAAAAAGTACGGCACGATCCGCTCTCCAAAACCCTGCCCACCCGCTTGTTCAACTGGGCCACCAGGTGCGCCACCGGGATTCGCTTGCATGATTTTAACTGCGGACTGAAGGCTTACCGGCTGGCGGTGGTGAAAAGCATAGAGGTCTATGGGGAAATGCATCGGTATATTCCGGTCATGGCCAAATGGGCTGGTTTTACGCACATTGGGGAAAAGGTGGTGGCACACCAGAAACGGAAATACGGGAAGACGAAATTCGGACTGGAACGCTTTCTGAACGGGTTTCTGGACCTGATCTCCATCAGCTTTGTCACCCGGTTCGGAAGAAAACCAATGCATCTGTTTGGTTTGCTGGGGACCCTGTTGTTTCTGGCCGGTTTCGTGATAGCGCTCTACCTGGCCTATGGGAAATTCTTCATGATGGAGTACCGAATGACTGAAAGGCCTTTGTTTTACTTCGGACTGCTGGCCATGGTGCTTGGTACCCAGCTTTTTTTGGCCGGTTTTCTGGGGGAATTGATCTCCCGTTCTGCACCCGACCGAAACAATTATCAAATCGAAAAAACCTGCGGCTGAATTGGCAAAAATCGTGATACTCGGTCCGGCCCACCCTTTGCGCGGTGGAGGCATGTCTACCTTCAACGAGCGACTGGCACGGGCATTTCAGGACCAGGGGCACCAGGTGGTGATTTATACCTTTTCGCTGCAGTATCCCGGGTTTCTCTTTCCCGGCAAAACCCAGTATTCAGAAGAACCTCCTCCGCCAGACCTGGATATCAGGGTCAGGCTGAACAGCATCAACCCTTTGAATTGGTTTAGAGTCGGATGGGAGCTCCGGAGGATGCAGCCCGATCTGCTGGTGATCCGTTATTGGCTGCCATTCATGGCGCCCTGTCTGGGGACTGTTGCCTCCCGGGTGAGGAAGAACGGACATACGCGGGTGGTTGCCATCACCGACAATATCGTTCCCCATGAAAAACGGCCCGGGGACCGCATGCTGACCAGTTTTTTTATTCGTCGGATGCATGGGTTCGTGACCATGTCGGAAGCCGTTGGAAAGGACCTGCAGGCATTCGGTATCCCCGAATCAAAAATTGGTTTTTGTCCCCATCCGTTATACGACAACTTTGGCCCACGCAAACCTAAAGCAGTGGCCAGGGAGGAACTGGGGCCCGATATCCGGGACCTTGCCCCGGATGCGCTGCTGGTCCTTTTTTTTGGATTTATCAGGCCTTACAAGGGACTGGACCTGCTGCTGGAAGCCATGGCTGATCCGCGCCTGAAAAAATTGCCGGTAAAACTGCTGGTGGCCGGGGAGTTTTACAGCCAGCCGGAGCCTTATTATAAGCTGGCAGATTCCCTGGGTGTGGATGACCGCATCATCTGGCATACCGATTTTATCGCAGACCATCTGGTGGGAAGTTATTTCTGTGCCGCCGACCTGGTTGCACAGCCATATAAAACCGCCACCCAAAGTGGAGTGACCCAGGTAGCCTATCATTTTGAAGTGCCCATGCTCGTGACTGCGGTTGGCGGATTACCGGAAATGGTTGCGCATATGAAAGCAGGCTATGTCGTAGATCCCGGTCCCACACCGATTGCAGATGCCATCGTGGATTACTTCAGCAACAACCGGGGTCCGACGATGCGGGAGCAACTAAAACACGAAAAAAAGCGTTTTTCCTGGGAGCGCTTTACAACCGCCCTGATGGAAAAGGGCAGCATAAAACCATGATTTTATGGAAATCAGAAAGCAGTTCGAGGAAGCCATTGCGCTGAAAAAAAAGGTGTTGTCAGACGATCAGATCATGGATGCCCTGGAGCAGACCATACAGGACATTGTGGGGGCTTACCGGAATGGGGGTAAGGTGCTTTTCTGTGGCAACGGGGGCAGCGCGGCGGATGCCCAGCACCTGGCCTCTGAACTTTCCGGTCGTTTCTATCTTGACCGCCCCCCATTGAATGCAGAAGCGCTGCACGTGAACTCCTCTTTTCTGACCGCCACGGCCAACGATTACTCCTTTGAGATGGTGTACCACCGCATGACCAGGGCGCTGGGCAGGGAAGGGGATGTGCTGGTGGCTTTGTCCACTTCGGGGAAGTCCCCGAACATCCTTCGGGCGCTGGAAGCAGCGCGGGAAATTGGGATGACGACCGTCGGACTGACCGGAGGGGACGGGGGGAATATGCAGGGTTTATGCGATATCCTGATCAGGGTGCCTTCACACGATACGCCCAGGATACAGGAAGTGCATATTTTAATCGGACATATAATATGTGAACAGGTGGAGGCAGCGATGTTCAGTAAATAATTAAGACCTCCCAAAGAAAATATTTGAATGCCAGCTACCGGAAAATCCTTCAGAACTGGGACAGCGAAACGCCATGTGCTTTCGGGCGGCATGGTGAACGATCGTTGGACCCTTTTTCTGGATCGGGACGGGGTGCTGAATGAGCGCCCCATGAATGATTATGTGAAGGGTTTGTCGGACTTCGTCTGGAAGGAGGGGGCACTGCAGGGCCTTGCAGGCTTGTCACAAATATTCGGTACGATCGTGGTGGTGACCAACCAGCAGGGCATCGGGAAAGGGCTGATGACAGCAGACGACCTGGAGCTGATTCACAACAAGATGCTTCAGGAAGCAAAGGAAGCCGGGGCCCGGATCGAAAAGGTGTATTATTGCGGGGAGCTGGCCAGAACCCGCAGCTTTTACCGCAAGCCCTCAGTGGGCATGGGACTTCTGGCGAGAAAGGATTTTCCGCAAATCTGCTTTTCACAAAGCGTGATGGTCGGGGATACCATCTCCGATATGCAATTTGGGAAAAGGCTCAAAATGCATACGGTGTTGATCGACAAGGACCCATCCCTGGCCAGGGAATATTCCCGGATGGTAGACCTGAGGTTTGCTGATCTTAACGGGTTTAGCCAATATTTACAAAAAGTATAGGACATTTAAAATAAGTGTAGGACTGAAGCAATGCGTTTAGACAAGATAATTAAATACCAGTTTCTTATTGTTGGCTGCTTTTTATCATGGACGGTCCATGGTGTCGCCAGCGGCAGCCTCACCGCTCGTTCCACCGCCAGCAGTGCCTCCGCCAACAGCACCTCCACTTATCCACCCCTGTACTACTGGGTGAGCTTCACGGACAAGACCGGCACTCCCTTCTCACTGACGCGGCCGGAAGAATTTCTGTCTCCCCGCTCCATTGAAAGACGGATTCGTCAGGGCATTTCCCTTGAAGAGGCCGACCTGCCTGTCGATCCGGCTTATGTAGTCGGACTTTTAAGCGATACAGCCGTTTCGGTTTATTATGTGAGCCGCTGGATGAACGGGGCCCTGGTGAGGGCACCCTACGAGCATTCGATTAGCCGGATAGCCCAGCTGCCTTTTGTGGAGAGTACAATGGAAATCAAACCGGATCTGACTGGCGCACCGGCCCAATCTCCATTTTCTACGAAATTTAGCGGTATTCAGGGGGTGGAAGGGTGTGTCGGACCCGATTACGGGGATTCAAGGCAACAGATTGAACAACTCAATGGTCAGTACTTGCATGCGATGGACTTTGTCGGACAAGGCATGCACATTGCTGTGCTGGATGCAGGCTTCCTGAATGTGGATCAGCTTTGGACGTTCGAAAGCATGCGGACAGAAGGCAGGTTGCTGGGTGTGAAAGATTTCGTTGATCTGCAGGGAGATCCATTCAGAGGCCATTCCCATGGGATGTCGGTACTTTCGGTAATGGCAGCCGACAGCCCGGGGCAATTGATGGGGACGGCTCCCGGGGCTTCTTACTGGCTGCTAAGGACGGAAGATGGAGGCAGTGAATACATTATCGAAGAGTATAACTGGCTTGCCGCTGTTGAATTTGCGGACAGCGCAGGGGTGGACATCATCAATTCTTCGCTGGGCTATACCCGTTTTGACGATCCGGCACAGGACCATACGTATGAATCGCTTGACGGACAGACGACCGTGGTAAGCAGGGCGGCAAACATGGCATTTGAAAGGGGCATGCTGGTGGTAAACAGTGCAGGGAACTATGGGGCGCAGGACTGGCAGTATATTGGTGCCCCTGCCGATGCTCCCGGTGCACTGGCCGTGGGGGCCGTGACAGCGGAAGGGATACGCACAGACTGGAGCTCAGTGGGCCCGTCATCCGACGGAAGGCTCAAGCCGGATGTGATGGCCATGGGGCAGCAGGTGAGTGCGACAAATGCATTCAATGGAACAACAGGTGTGAATGGTACCTCGTTTTCATCCCCGCTGATTGCCGGTATGGCGGCATGCCTTTGGCAGAAGTACCCCATGCAGGGTGCAGCCGATATTAAAATGGCTATAATAAGGAGTGCAAGCAAATTTGGGTATCCTGATTATTTGATGGGCTACGGGATCCCCGATTTCAGAAAGGCGTCGAAGATCCTTGAGGCTACGCATGGCCAGCAAAGCGTGATGATTCTGCCAAATCCACTGCAGACCCATTCTACCGTAGAATTTGTCTCGGATGTACCTGACAGAATGGAGTTGCATATCGTAAATATGAAAGGGGAGGTGGTTTACCAGGTGTCGGACCTGCAGGTGTTTGAGGGGTTCAACGGACTGCGTCCCTTTTCGGGTATATCACATCTTCCTGCTGGCGTTTATCTGGTAAGGCTTGCAACAGTCCAATTCAACGAAGTGCTTAAAGTCATGATTGTGGATTGATTATCTGTCATCTACATTCATAATTCACCAAAAATACCTTTCCCAGAAGCGCCTGCCTGTATTAGGGCTGGAGGGTGCATCACATCAGCTTATCCTCGTGAACATATCACACAATACTTTTATACTACTATCATTGATCTGCTCAAGCCCCAGCCTTGGTTGCATAGTTCCCGGCACTGATTGCGGGAACACCCATTATTGTATTACACAAGGTCTTTCATAAGCCTCAGCCTTGATTGCATAGGCACCAAGCACTCTTTGAATATTCTTCATGATAGGGTGGAGATTATTATTCGGTGAGCGCTTACCTGTTATAGCCACATTCAATTACGGATGTTCACAAAAATAAACACTGTTTTATTGTTTACCTACGTAAACAATAAAAGATGTTTACAATCTACAACAACAATTTACACTGGTAAACAAAACTATGTAATAAACACATTAAAAGCAACATACACATCTGTAAACAGTTCACAAAACAACACAGTCCTTCTGTTTACAAACATAAACATGCCATTTAATCTATTTATTGACAAAATAACATTTATTAAGATATTAAAGTAAAGAATACCAGCTTATAAAGAGAATCATATCAATAATAACTATAATATATTCTTATACTTCTGATCGTTGTTTATTAAATTTACTATAATACTTTATAATATTGAATAACAGCATAATAAATACTATATATAAAGCATATATTTAATATATACGTATTATTCAGCAATGTAAACATTAAAAAATTTACAAATGAAAATTATTTGTATGGATATTTTTTTATAGATTTACAAATGGAACCTTCAGTTCAAAGAAGTAAACAAGGAATGGTTGAGCGAATCTCTAAAGTAATTAAGGTAAAAAAGCTCAGCGCATCCAGGTTCGCGGATATCCTCGGGGTACCACGGTCAACGATATCCCATATCTTATCGGGACGTAACAATCCCAGCCTGGAATTCATTCAGAAGGTATTGTCTTCTTTCCCTGAAGTACGTGTTGCCTGGCTCATGCGTGGTGAAGAGCCCATGTTTATTTCGACGAATACCTTGTTCTCTGAAGTTGAGTTTGATGATCCTCCTCCGAGAAGGAGTGAAAAAGATGATCGCCATGGTGGTGGATCCGGGTCGCAGTCCGGCAATGGAGGGAACGGTGTAAAGTCTGGGGAGACTACAGAAAATAATGATCCTGAACCTGTTAAAAGCCATTCAAATGCGGCTGTGCAGGAAAAGGTGAAAGAGGCTGCTCCTGTAAATAGTCCCTCCCGGACGCCCGATGCCGGTCCGACTCCCAAGCCCGAACACATGCAATCCGGGTCCCTTCCTGGCGGTTCCCCAAAAATGGATGTATCCGGTAACGGAAAGAAAGCGGTGCGGGTTGTATTCTTTTATGAGGATGGAACCTTTCGTGAATACCTTCCGGTTTGAGGTTAAAACCTTGCCAGACTGAGGTTAAAATCTTTCCAGGCTTGAAAAGAAGAAATCAGATTCCCTGACCGCGTTTTCATCGGAGTCTGATCCGTGAACGGCATTCAACTCGACGCTTGCTCCGAACAACTTGCGCAGCGTACCTTCATGAGCGGCCCTGGGATCTGTTGCACCAATCAGCTTACGGTAATCCTCCACTGCGTTTTCCTTCTCCAGGATGGCTGCGATCATTGGTCCCGCACTAACGAAGTCACACAAACGCTCATAAAAGGGTTTTCCCCTGTGAATGTTGTAAAATTCTCCAGCCATTTTCCTGCTGATTTGAAGGTATTTCATGGCGACGATCCGAAATCCGG
>SLNU01000143.1 GCA_007132865.1 Bacteroidales bacterium
ATACCTTTGTTTGTCGGATGGTTCAGCAGCCCTTTGGATATAGGGAGGCAGCGGAGTCTGACCAGCCATCCCCAACACCTCCCCGAACGTAACCCCGGGCGGATTCCAGGAAAAATGCACCTCATAGGCATCCCCGCGCTGCTCGCCGAGGCTGGCCTCCAGGCTCAGGCCCATCCGACGAAAAACCAAAGGACCCCTTTTCCATTTTTTTGCATTCCCGACCAGGCATTCCCAGGTGACCGGCGAGGGCAGTCCGAGGGCCAGTTGCACATCTTTTTCCGGAGACAGTGGCCGCAGGCAAAACACTTCGATGTGTGCCCCGCTCTCCTTTTTAAAAGCAAGGCGGGCCTGCACCACCCGGGTGTTGTTCAGGACCATCAGGCTTTCGGGATCCAGCCAATCGGCCATGTTCGCGAAACTCGCTTCAGTCGCTGCCCCGTCCCGGTACACCAGCAAACGGGACTGGTCCCTTTCCTCCAATGGATATGGGGCAATGCGGTCTGCAGGGAGTTCATACTGAAAGTCTCTGACAGACAATTCCATAACAGATGTCAAGGTTTGCTGCATGGCAAAGGTTCTGCTTGTAGATTTATATTTATTCCAGTCCGGCAATCATGGCCTTGTTCCTGGGGTTGAAGAAGTCTTTTCCTTCCGGAATGAACAGGTAATCCAGGCTTTCCTGGTAATGTTCTGTGATGGCCGGCCGGACAATCTTCATCGTGGAGTTCATCAGGCGGTTCTGCTCTGAGAATCCTTCGGTAAGGAACAGGGCTCCGGCAGGCAACCACCTGGGAGGAAACATGCCCTGAAAATCACCCCCGGGCATAAAACGGTTGATTTCCTTGACCAACTTGCCGATGGCTGCATCCTGTCCCATCGCGCTACCCGGGTCCAATTGGCTCTTCCTTAGGAATTCACGCAGGGCGGATCGGTTGACCACCACCAATGCGACCGTATAGGGACTCTGATTGTTGTACAGCATCACCTGGTCGAAGAATTCCGATTTTTCCACAATGGCCTCTTCGATCCCTTCCGGACTGTATTTCTCTCCGTCCCCGCCTATCAGCAGGCTCTTCGACCGTCCCAGTACATACAGGTAGCCGTCCGCGTCCAGGTAACCCAGATCGCCGGTGTAGAGCCAGCCCCCGCGAATGGCTTCACTGGTGGCGCGCTCATTGTCCCAATACCCGGCCATGACATTCCCGCCGCGAACAACAATCTCCCCCTGCCGCCCGATGGGCAACTCAGTTCCGTCATCGTCACAGATCTTCAGGTCAAGCATGGGCACTACCTTTCCGGAGGAACCCAGCTTGTGAAAGTCCGGCGTGTTGGAAGAGATCACCGGGGCGGCCTCGGTCAGTCCGTATCCCTGGTACATAGGCATTCCGATGGCATAAAAGAACCGCTGCAGTTCCAGGTCAAGCAAGGCGCCACCGCCAACAAAAAACCGCAGGCGCCCCCCGAACCCGGCCCGGATCTTTTTGAACAGAATAAGATCAAACAATGCGTACAGGGGTTTCAGGATTTTGCGAAAACCCTGTCCCTTGTTGTATCCCTCCCGGTTATAAGCGTATGCAGTCTGGAGTCCGGCACGGAAAAGGGCCCAGGCGACTTTGCCTTTTTCGCGGACGCCCTTTTCTATGTTGTTGCGAAAATTTTTGGCCAGGGCAGGCACACTGAGCAGAAAGTAAGGCCTTACCTCCCGGATGCATACGGGGATGTTCTTTACCGTCTCGTTCAGTGTTTTGCCCGTCTTCAGGGATGCCAGGCTGGCCCCGTTGTATATCAGGGCATAAATTCCCACGGTATGCGCAAAGGAATGGTCCCACGGCAAAATATGCAGGGAGGTGTAATAGGGCGGCACCTCGAAAATGGCAGACCCCTGCGCCATATTGGTCAGATAATTCCGGTGTGTCAGGATGATGCCCTTGGGGTCGGCCGTGGTACCCGAAGTATAGCATATATTGGCATAATCATCGGGTTTCAGGCTTTCCTTTACTGTTTCCAGCACGCCGGAATTCCTCCCCAGTGCGTCCTTGCCTGCTTCTAAAAGCGTCTCTATGCCGATTAGCCGGGGACGAATCCCCTCTTGCAGCTCCTCCATTGGCTTGCGCCCATTTTCTCCCGGCTGGTCAAACAGCAGGATAAACCCCAGGTCAGGCAGGTCATTCGCCAGCGCCAGCACCTTGTGCTGGTGGTTCCCGGAAACCATGATGCCCCGGCAACCAGAGTGGGCCAGCCGGAACATCAGGTCGGCAGGCTCCTCAATCTTTACCGACAAAGGCACACTGACGCCGCCACAGAACAGAACGGCCAGCTCCCCAACGACCCAGTCATTGCGCCCTTCCGAGATCAGGGCTACCCGGTCGCCCTTCTCCAGGCCAATGTCAATAAAGCCCGCACCCAGTGCCACCACCCTTTCATAGACTTCCCTGTAAGAGCTCCCCCTATACTCCGACTGGCGCTTCTCCCAGAGCAACACATTGTCTGGATATTTCTTCACACTCTCTTCAAACAAATGGGGCAGGCTTTGATGGTCCATTATATTGGTTTATTGAAAATTCGCGACAAATAAACTAATTTTGCATGGGTTTTCCAACACTTATTTTTTTCCGCGCCGATGTTCAATCCAGTACTCTTTTCCCTTCTTGGCCGGTATACACGTAAAACTTTCCTGTCTGACCTGGTATCGGGTGCCATAGTGGGCATTGTGGCCCTCCCCCTGGCAATCGCCTTTGCCATTGCATCGGGGGTGCCGCCGGAAGTCGGACTGATCACAGCTGTTGTCGCGGGATTCCTGATCTCATTCTTCGGAGGCAGCCGGGTACAGATCGGGGGCCCCTCCGGAGCATTCATCATCGTCATTGCCGGGGTTTCTGCCCAATTCGGGATGGAGGGAGTGGTTGTCGTATCGGTTATGGCAGGGATCATGCTGGTGGGCATGGGTCTGCTGAAAGCAGGCAGCATCATTCAGTTCACCCCCTATCCTATTGTAGTAGGTTTTACCAGTGGTATGGCACTCATCATTTTTTCCACCCAGATGAAGGAGTTCTTCGGACTGCCCGAAGGGGACATCCCCGCAGACCTGCTGCCCAAGTGGATCTATTATATCCGGCATATACACCTGGCCAACTGGAATGCGGTGGGAATCGGACTAATTACTGTCCTGATCACGGTATACTGGTCAAGGGTCACCAGGCGCATTCCGGGCTCCCTGGTTGCCCTGGTACTGACCACCCTGGCGGTGCAGGCCTTACGGCTTCCCGTCGCCACCATCGGAAGCACCTTCGGGGAGTTTGGGGCGAGCCTGAGGGTGCCGGATCTGCCCGGGCTAAACTTTGAACTGATAAAGCAGTTGCTGGTACCAGCCTTCACAATCGCCATGCTGGGCTCACTGGAATCCCTGCTGTCAGCCATTGTCGCCGACGGGGCCACCGGGTTTCGCCATCGTCCGAATACCGAACTGATTTCGCAGGGCATCGCCAACATCGTTTCTCCCCTCACCGGAGGGATGGCCGCTTCCGGTGCCCTGGCCAAGACCATGACCAATGTACGCAACGGTGGGAAAACGCCTGTAGCCGGACTCATTCATGCACTTGTACTGTCAGGCTTCCTGGTCTTCATGGGTCGGCTGGCCATGATGATCCCCCTGGCATCGCTGGCCGGGATCCTGGTGATTGTTTCCTACAACATGAGCGAGTGGCGGTCTTTTAAAAGCATACTAAAGAGTTCAAAAAGCGAGCTTTCCGTGCTGCTTACCACCTTTTTGCTGACTGTTTTTGTCGGATTGGACATTGCCATCCCGTTTGGCATCATCCTGGCCCTGGTGCTGTTCGTCAGGCGAGTGATGGAAACCACCGATATAGAAGTATTGAAGCACGAAGTGGAAAATGAACGCTCCCACCTGAGCGAGGACACGGAAACACTGGATATCCCCAAGGGGGTGGAGGTGTTCCAGATCAAGGGTCCCTTTTTCTTTGGAATCGCAAACAAGTTTGAGGAGGCAGAGAAAGAGATCCACGAGATCCCTAAGGTCAGGATCATCCGAATGCGCCGGGTACCATTCATCGACTCCACGGGAATCCGCAACCTGCGCAGCTTTGTCAACCGCTCAAAAAAACACCGTACCCAAACCGTGCTTTCGGGGGTTACGGACAAAACCATGGAAGCCTTGAAAAAGGATGGTTTCTATGAGGAACTCGGACCCGAGAACTTTTGCAGCACCATCGAATGTGCCCTGATTCGGGCCAAAAAGATTCTGGGTAATCCCTGACGCCCGGGAATCATCCCTGTCATACCCATGATCACATTTGCCTCCCCCGGGAATCTGTTCCCTCCCCCGGGATCACACCTGGCTCCCCGGAAATCGGCCTTGTCTCCCCCTGATCACGCTTGTCTCCCTGTCTCAGGTGCCGGCCCTTACCACATATGTTTCCCGCAGAAGGTCCGCCGCCAGGCAGGAATGCACCGGGACAATGCCCAGCAGGTCGCCGGGCCGAAGGTCTTTGACCATTTCCCGGGGCATACGGATAATGCCATGTTCCTGCGACAGGCGATCCACGAACAGATCCTGTCCCGGCCACAGGATACGGCCTTGCGCATCATAAAACACCACCCGTCCGAAATGTGGCTTTCCGCCCTGGCCCATCCCCTGCTCCTTTGACAGGTGCACGGCGCCGGCATAGACCACCACCTCCTCCCGTTCCGGGTGAAGGGCGACCACCGGGGCAGCGACCGTTACCGCCAGCTCATCGCGTGTGCAAACGCCCAGGTCCAACTGCATGGTATCGAAATACACAAAATTTCCCGGGCGAAGTTCATCCAGGTTCGCAAGATCATCCGACAGCCAGCAACTGGGGGTATCTCCCCAGGAGAGGATCAGTCCGGGATGGTCTTTCGAAAAGCTGTCTTTGAGCCTAAGCAATGCCTGCCTGCCCGATGAAAACACTTCCAGCAGCTCTTGTCTGGTGTCTGACTGGTATGTATGCCCGGCATGGGCAATAAAACCGCGGATGCGCAAATGCGCATCCTCGGCCAGGCTTTCCAGGGCCAGCCTGATTTCTTCCGGCCTGCCTGGATCGAAGCCTGTACGATGGGAACCCACATCAATCTTCAGGTATACATCTGCTGGTGTACTCATTCTCCCGGGAAGCATGGCGGCCGCCTCCTGACAAGAAACAACCAGTCCCAGGTCAGACATCCCGGCCAGGCGGTTGATCTCCTCCATTTCCCGGAAGTTAACCGGGAAAGCAATCATGATGTCCCTCCAGCCATCAGCGGCAAAAAAACGGGCCATGGAGACGGAGGATACCGCAATGGCATCCACGCCCTCCTCCCGGAACCAGCGACCGGTTTCAAGGGATTGATGGGTTTTAAAATGGGGACGCAGCCGGGCGCCAAAATCCCTGGCCTTATCCAGCATCTTGCGGATATTGGCACGGCAGCGGACTTCATCCACCACCAGCAAAGGCTGAGTGATTTGTTCCATCATCCCCGGAAGCAGTGTTTATTTTGAGAGTTTGTTTTCCAGCAGTTCCAGAATCTCCACCTCTTTATTTTTGGCCGCCGCTTCGATCTCAGCCCCTTCTTTAAGCACACGAGACACGTAATCCTTGTCGTCCAGGTCGACGGAGTTGATCTTTACGTTCAGGTAGGCTCCGATGACGGCCGTCCGGGCACAGAGGGCACCCACACCGGCATCGGTCACTGAGTTCGGGTTGCCCTTTTCAACCATGGCCTGGATCACCTCCATGGATGCATAGGCCTGTTGCATGACCCTGAAGGGGATATCTATGGCATAGCGGGTGGCTTCCTGAATGGCATCATGGCGCGCCTTTTTTTCTTCCCCGCTGGTTTTGGGCATTCCGAATGCATCCATGATCCGGTTGAAGGCGCGGGTGTCCTCATCTACCAGAAACAGCAGCTCCTTTTTGATATCCTGTCCCTTTTCCGCCCACTTGCTGAACAGCTCCCAGTGTTCATCCCAGCCCCTCTTGTGTGAGGACAGGTTGGCCACCATCGTGGCCAGGGAAACGCCAAGAGCGCCCACGGTAGCCGAAACGGAACCTCCTCCTGGTGCGGGAGACTCGCTGGAAGTTTCATCGGCAAAAGCTTCCACACTCATGCCGATCAGACGCTTCTCCTCTCCTCCACCCATCATGTACTCGATGATCTTTTCTTCCGGACGGAACGGTTTGAGTTCATCCAGCCCCATGGATTTGACCGCGATCTTGATCAGTTCGGCGTCCGACACGCCCAGGCTGCGCTGCTGCATGGACAGGAAGTATTTTCCGGCATCCAGCATGGCTTTCAGGGGGACCAGTCCGACCAGCTCGGAGCCCGTCACACGGATGCCCCTTTCGGCGGCCTTTTTACACACCTCATCGAATGCGATGTGGATCGGGGTCACGCGGATATTGGTCAGGTTCATAGAAATCTGGGCCACTCCGTATTCCTCGATGAACCATCCGATGGCCTTTACCTCTTTCAGGCTGCCTGGTATATATACCGGGTCACCCTTTTCGTCTTTCACGATTTTTCCGGTCAGGGGGTTTCCCTGCCGCTGTACCCTGCCCCTTTCCCTGACATCAAAAGCGATTGCGTTGGCACGGCGGGTGGAAGTGGTGTTCAGGTTGATGTTATAGGCCACCAGGAAATCCCTCGCCCCGACAGCTGTTGCTCCCCACCTGGGCTGGAATTTGGCGGGTCCGAAATCCGGCTTCCATTCGGAGCTGGTGAGCCTCTCCGGCAAACCTTCGTATTCACCCTTCCTGCAATTGGCTAGGTTACGCCGTTCGGGCTTGAGTGCGGCACGCTCATAGCAATAAACCGGGATATTAAGCTCTTCCCCAATTCTTTTGGCCAGGGCCCTGGCATATTCAACCACTTCCTCCATGGAAATGTTGGCTACAGGGACCAGCGGACAGACGTCCGTGGCGCCCATGCGGGGATGCTCCCCCTTGTGCTTGCTCATGTCAATCAGCTCTGAGGCCTTCCGGATGGCCCTGAAGGCGGCCTCAACAACCTCTGCGGGAGTCCCCACAAAGGTGACCACCGTCCGGTTGGTGGCGCTGCCCGGATCCACGTCCAGCAACTTTACCCCATCCAC
>SLNU01000110.1 GCA_007132865.1 Bacteroidales bacterium
ACCTGCTGTATAGCTGCATGTCGCCGCGAATACAGACGGCATCGGCGCAAAGGTCCCGCGCCAGCCGCATGGGCATGGCCGAATGCACCCCGAACCGACGTGCTTCATAACTGCAACCCGCGACAACCCCCCGGTCGCCCATGCCTCCGATGATTACTGGCTTGCCTTGCAGGCTGCTGTTCTGCAGCCGTTCTACCGACACAAAAAAAGTGTCCTGGTCCAGGTGTACGATGCTTCGGCCCTCCGGGTTCATGGGTGTAAAATTTCCCGACAAAAATTTGTTTTTCAAAAAAATGATGTATATTTGATTAGAAATTAATCAAGAATATGATTATAATATAATCATTTTTTAAACCACCTGCGCTTTTGCCTTTTTATTTTGAAAGCATGCGCACATTTTTTTACAAGCATGAGTTATTTCGGACCCAACGTCAAATTGCTGCGTAAGCGGCGCGGACGTACCCAGGAGGACCTGGCCTTTTCCCTGAACATGAAGCGTCCGACCCTCAGTGGTTACGAGAACGGGGTGGCCCAGCCGGGCCTGGATGCCCTGGTGGCATTTTCCCGGTTTTTCAATGTATCCATCGATACCCTGGTCAAGACGGACCTCTCCGGACTGGCCGAGAGCCAGCTTTCCCAACTGGAACGGGGCTACGATGTGTACCTGACCGGCAGCAAGCTTCGGGTATTGGCGACCACGGTGGACAATAAAAATGAAGAGAACATCGAGCTGGTCTCCGAAAAGGCCAAGGCCGGTTACAAGACTGGCTTTGCCGATCCGGAGTTCATCAGGGTGCTGCCTACGTTCCAGATGCCCTTCCTGTCGAAGCAGAAAAAGTACCGCAGCTTCCAGATCTCCGGCGACAGCATGCTGCCCATACCCGACGGCTCCTGGGTCACCTGTGAGTTCGTACAGAACTGGAACCTGGTGCAGAACCGCCATGCCTATGTCATCCACACCCTGGATGACGGGGTCGTTTTCAAAGTCGTTGAGAACCTGATCCGCACCGGGGGAAAGCTACGCCTGCACTCACTCAACACCCTCTACGAGCCCTACGAAGTACACGTCAATGATATCCGTGAAGTCTGGAAGTTCGTGCATTATATCAGCAGTGAAATGCCAGAGGGAAATCTACTGAATGAGAACCTGTCCGGTCGTGTCAGCCAACTGCAGAAGGAGGTGGAAGCCATACACCGCAAACTCGGTGAAACCAGTCCCGGTATGTTCGGGAATGAACAGTAGTGAGCGATTCCGGATAGTCTGGCTGTGAATGAGATAGCGTTGTTTTTTGCCTAACCAGGTGGTACGTAGATTTCTGCTGAAAATGGTATGAAAATTGATGACATATGTCCGTTCAATCGCGGACCGTGCGGTTCCGGAATTTTTTGGCTAAGTAAATTAATTAATCCCACCTTATGATCCATCTTATGATCCGACAATTATTGATTTTAACTCTGGCAGTTTTGCTCTCTGCCACCAATCTGTTTCCCAACACAGCTCAATCGTCTGACTGGCCCCAGTTCAGGGGAAGCCTGAGAAACGGCAGTGCCGGCAGTGCCGGGGAATCCCTGTCATGGCCCGAAGGTGGTCCTTCCCTGGTCTGGAAACAGGAGATCGGTTCGGGATTTTCTGAAATTCTTTTGTCTGACGGAAAACTGTTTACCATGTTCGCAGAAAAAACAGACAGCCTCTCCGGCTGGGAATACCTGGCAAGCTATGATGCCGCTACCGGCAAGGAATTATGGCGCACCAGGGTCGACAGCGTATTCATTGATGTGGACAACTGGGGGGACGGGCCACGTTCCACCCCGGCAGTCGGACAGGACCTTATTTTCTGTTTCAGCGGCTTCGGCAAGCTTGTTGCCTTGTCAAAGGATGACGGGTCCATCCGGTGGACAGTGGACTTTATAGAACAATTCGGCAGCACGCTGCCCCGCTGGGGGTACTCAACTTCCCCATTGCTGGTTGGCGGACTGGTAATGATGGAAGTGGGGGGAAAGGATGAAAGGGCCTTTGCAGCATTCCATATGGAGAACGGACAGCTTGCATGGGCCAGGGCCACCGGCGAGGCCATGTATACATCACCCATTGCCGCAACAATCGACGGGCAGGTCCAGATTATCCACCCAAATGCCAGGACCCTCTATTCTTTTGATGAGCGAGGAGACACCCTGTGGACCCATACCATGCCCATCGGGAATCCAATGGCTTCCCCGCTGTTCATCCCGCCAAACAGGGTCTTTGTCTCGGCCAACAACGGGGCGGGAAGTTTGCTTCTGGAGGTCTCCGGAGGGCAAACGGAAGAGATCTTCCAGTCTTCTGCAATGAAAAATGACTGGAGTTCATCGGTCTATTTTGACGGACATATTTATGGTTTCAATCTGGCGAGTCTGCAATGCATTTCCGTGGAGGACGGACAACGAAAATGGGGCAGGAGGGGCCTGGGCAAAGGCAGTCTGATCCTTGTGGGCGATAAGCTGATCGTTTTGTCGGATACCGGGGACCTGGCCATGATCGAAGCCAGTCCGGAAGGATTCGTTGAACTGGGTTCAATACTGGCCATCGAAGGCCGGTCATGGACCGCCCCATCATACGCCAACGGCAGGATTTATGTGAGGAATCACACTGAAATTGCCTGCTATGAGCTGCAGTAAAACCCCTCATGTAACACAAAGCCAAAGATCCGTAATCATTCCGGGCAAAGCCTGACGGGCTGCCCCGGCCAATAAAACAAGACCATATGAACCTGAAAAATTTACTTTCCAGCGGGATTCTGTTTGCCATTTTAATGGTCCCTGTATACGCATCGATCCCAGCCAACGCATCTACCGGAAATTCCGGAAGCCTTCCCCCGGCCGACGTGGATGAGATCATTGCCCGCCATATCCAGGCCAGGGGCGGGTCAGACAACTGGATGGAGGTTGAATCCATGCGCATTACCGGACAATTTACTCATTTCAGTGTGCGGGAGTCTTTTCTTACACTTCTTCAAAGACCCGGATCGTTCTACTCTGAATTCCATATCGGGCACCAGTTTGTCAGGGAAGGCTATGATGGGGATACTGGTTGGACCATCGACCCCTGGCAGGGTTTTGAATTTCCACGCAAGGTGAATCGTGCGGAACAAAATGTGTTTTATCAAAAGGCCGAGTTCGCCACTCCTTTCTTTCAATACCGGGAGCGGGGCTACCAGGTCGAATATGTGGGAGAAGAAGAATTAGACGGTATGGATATGCTGGTGTTGCAGCTTACCCGTCAGAACAACATGGTGGAGACCTGGTACCTGGACGCAAACACCTACCTGGAATACAAAACCATTGCCCGGTGGATTGATTTTGCCAGCCCGGTGCAATCGGAAGTGTATTACGATGACTTCCGGGAGGTAGGCGGACTGACCATCCCGTTCTTTATGGAGCGGACGTTCACCAATCGCCACCTGGTTACCCAGATTGAGAAGGTCGAGCTAAATCCTGCCATCGATCCGACCGTGTTTTCCTATCCACCATGTGAGGGGATGCAAAGACTTTCCGTGATGGAGGGGCAGTGGGACGTTCAGATGGAAATGCCGAACCGCCTTGGCAACTGGGTGGTGGCCGACAGCACTACCACCTCGATCGGCTGGGGCCATCAGGATATTCTTCAATCCACTATCCTCTATGGCGGGGCCTTCCCGGCCAACCACCTCATGACCCTTAGCCATCACCGCCGTGACGGTCTTTACCAACTAATTGTGCTGAATGACTTTTTCCCGTCCACCGAAGTGTTCGAGGGAGGATTTAACGACGGGACCCTGGTGTTGGAGAATGTCCACAGCACACAGGGAGAGAATAAAACCCCGTTGCAGTACAGGATTCATCTTGATGAACCCGGCTATTTCCTGCTGGAGCGATTACGCAGCACAGACCAGGGGGAGACCTGGACGGTTTTTGAAAAACTGCATTACCGACGGTCCCGGTAGTCTGTTAAAGGCTCTTTATCAGTTCCCTGAAGATGAACGTCATCTTTGGCTCCGCCGTTTCCGCCACATTTTGGACCTCGTCATGTGTGGTCGGTTTTTCCATTTCGGATGGCTCAGTCAGGTTGGTGATCACCGAAATACCGAAGCACTCAATGCCCATATGACGGGCCACAATCACCTCCGGAACGGTCGACATGCCGGTTGAGTCCGCTCCAAGGATGCGGAACATCCGGTATTCGGCTGGGGTTTCGAGAGTCGGACCCGGACTGCCGATATAGACGCCTGACTGTATCTTGATGTTGTTGTCCACGGCAATCCGCTTTGCCTTCCCGATCAGCGCCCTGCTGTATGTCTCACTCATTTCAGGGAAACGTGTTCCAAGCGCATCCAGGTTCTTGCCGCGCAGCGGGTTTTCAGGAAACATATTGATGTGGTCGCGAATCAGCATAAGGTCCCCCACCTCAAAGGCCGGATTCAATCCGCCGGCGGCATTTGAAAGGAACAGGGTCTGCACCCCAAGCAACTTCATCACCCTGACCGGGAAAGTTACCTGCTGCATCGGATAGCCTTCATAGTAATGGAAACGGCCTTGCATGGCCACCACCTCTTTCCCTTCAAGCAAACCGAAGATTAGCTTGCCAGCATGGCCCTCCACGGTGGATGTAAGGAAGTTCGGGATGTCACGGTAATCCAGTGAATGTTTCACCTCGAGCGACTTGACTAGTCCGCCCAGCCCTGAACCCAAAACAATGCCTGCCGTTGGTTGCATGCCGGTTTTATTCTTCAGGAAATCTGCAGTTTCTTTAATCTTTTCTATCATCGGATGGGATTTTAAGGTTTGCGGTTGGCCCGGAACGTTGACGGGCGGCTTCGTTAGCTAAAATAGTAAAATTCGGGATAACGGATCCCAGTCTGACCGCAGCTTGTAAATCCGGCATGCGATCGGGAGCATAAACTTTTATGCCCTGTATTTGTTAACTTTGGAAATTTCGCCCCAGAATATTTATTGCTTTATGGAAAAGTTCCCGGAAGACACCCCTGCTTTGCATGCCGACCTGATTATTTACGATGCCTATGTGGTGACCATGGACCAACAGTACCGGCTCTTTGAAAATGGTGCAGTGGCTGTTGCCAATGGGGTAATCGTCGCTGTGGGGAGCGCAAGGGATGTACTGGAACGCTACAGTGCCACCCGCATGATCGATGGGAGAAAAAAGTTGCTGATGCCCGGACTGATCAACGTCCATACCCATTCCCCAATGACCATTTTCAGGGGGTATGCCGATGACATCCCACTCAAGCAATGGTTGTACGACCATATTTTCCCGGTGGAGTCGGCTTTTGTCCTGCCAGAGAATGTGCGCCTTGGAACAAAGCTGGCCCTGGCCGAAATGATCCGCAGTGGGACCACCACCTTCAACGATATGTATTACCACATCGATGAAGTGGCTGGGGTGGTGGACAAGGCCGGGATGCGCGCAGTACTGACAGAGGGACTGATCGACTTCCCCGTGCCCAACAGTCCGACTCCCGCCGACGCCCTCCGCTTTTCAGAAGAAATGATACAGGCATACCGGCCACACCCGCTGATCACCGTGGGGGTTTCGGTACATTCGGTCTACTCTGCCTCCTCCCTGGTATACCAGCAGGGATTTGACCTGGCCGGAAAGTATGGGGTGCCGTTTAACACCCACCTGGCCGAGACCCGATGGGAATTTGACCTGATTATGGATAGATACGGGATGACCCCGGTCCGCTACCTGGACGATATCGGGGTGCTTGGCAAGGGGATGGTTCTTGCTCATGCCGTACACCTGACGGATTCAGACATGGAACTCGTGGCCCTGCGGGGTGCCGGTGTGGCCCATAACCCCCAGTGCAATATGAAGCTTGCCAGCGGCGTTGCCCCCATCCCCCGCCTGCTGGAACTGGGTGTGACGGTGGGCCTTGGCACAGACGGAGTGGCCAGCAACAACGACCTGGACATGTTCGATGAGATGCGTTCCTGTGCTTTTTCCCATAAGATCACACAAATGGACCCTACCGTGATGGATGCGCGCACCGTTCTGGAGGCTGCCACGATCGGAGGGGCACGCTTACTGGGAATGGATGGCCAGATCGGATCACTGGAGCCGGGCAAGCGGGCCGATATGATCCTGCTGGACCTGAACCGGCCACACGCCCACCCGGTGTACAATTTGTATTCCCTGATCGTTTACAGTCTTAGAGGGTCGGATGTACATTCCGTATATGTGGACGGCAAACCCCTGATGGTAAACAGGGAACTGCTTACCGTTGAGGAGGCTGATCTGTTCGAGCAGGTCGAAGCGCTTGCACGGGACATCAGCAGCCACCGGGAGGAGCTGACAGCGAAAAAATCTGGCCAGGCGGGTGTCTCCAGGTGATCTCAGGGGTTCAGGCGCTTCATCATGCGCCTGTCGATCAATTCACACAGCTGAACAGGGGTGAATTTTCTCCAGCTTAAATCAATAAGGTCTTTGCCGAAGGCAATGTAATAGTCGATATTGGCCTGTTCGAACTCCCGGATGACAAACTCCCTGAAATTGATGGCGGCAATCCAGCCGTCCCCCAGCTCATCAAACCATTCCTCGTAGTAGCAATCATCCGACGAATGGAAATTCAATACATTTTCCCCGATCAAAATGAACTTGTTCAGTCCCGCCTCCACCATGGGCTCTATGATGTTGCGCTTCAAAAACATGATGTCGTTGTGCAGGCAGTCGTTCCATTCGCCGATCATCTCTATGATGCAGTATCCCCCGTCGTAATCGGCAAAAAGGACCTTGATGAACAGGGTAGGCGAACCGATTTCGTCCCATTGCGGATGGATCAGGTAGTTGTAGATGGCGTGGGTGAAATACATTTCGCTGTATTCCCTTCCATATAATGGAGAACGCTCATCCTCGTCGGCAACATAATGGTGCCTCCACGAGTAGTGGGGCTCAATTGCATGCATGGCCGCTCAATATTCAATCTTGCTGTCCAGTTCGATCCAGTCCTGAAATGGCCTGAAGGCATGCTGGCAGTCAATCTGCTCCGCCCTGACCGACCTGTCACGTGGTGAGC
>SLNU01000257.1 GCA_007132865.1 Bacteroidales bacterium
ATTTCTATGCCGCGCTGAACTCTGCCGTTTTCAGTGATGGTTCATTCGTTTACATCCCGAAAGGCGTCCGCTGCCCGATGGAGCTCTCCACCTATTTCCGGATCAACGCCGCCAATACAGGTCAGTTTGAAAGAACCCTGATCGTGGCCGAGGAGGGCAGCTATGTCAGCTATATGGAAGGCTGCACCGCCCCCATCAGGGATGAGCACCAGCTGCATGCCGCCATTGTGGAGATCATTGCCCATACCGATGCCGAAGTCAAATATGCCACCGTCCAGAATTGGTGGCCCGGCGACAAAAAAGGCAAGGGTGGGGTGTACAACTTTGTCACCAAGCGCGGGATCTGTGAAGGAGAGCGTTCCAAGATCTCCTGGACACAGGTGGAAACCGGATCTGCCATCACCTGGAAATACCCAAGCCTGGTGCTGAAGGGCGACCACTCCACCGGGGAGTTCTACTCTGTGGCAGTGACCAATAATTTCCAGCAGGCCGATACTGGGACCAAGATGATCCACCTGGGGAAAAACACCCGAAGCACCATCATCAGCAAGGGGATCTCGGCTGGCAGGAGCAATAACAGCTACCGCGGACTGGTAAAGACCATCAAGCGGGCTACGGGGGCCAGGAATTTCTCGCAATGCGACTCCCTGTTGCTTGGAGACCAGTGTGGTGCACATACCTTCCCCTACATAGAGGTCGGGAACAGTTCCTCCATTGTCGAGCACGAGGCAACCACCAGCAAGATATCCGAAGACCAGCTCTTTTACTGCCTGCAGCGAGGCATCGATATGGAGAGTGCGATCGGACTGATCGTGAATGGCTATGCCAAAGAGGTGCTAAGCAAACTCCCCATGGAGTTTGCCGTGGAAGCCCAAAAACTCTTGTCGATCAGCCTGGAGGGCAGTGTGGGTTAATGACAGGTCACCCAAAGGTAAAATCCTGGAGCCATTAGTATAATCAATAAAAAACACAGTAGTAAACATTCCAATACACCTGAAAATATGTTAAGCATCCGCAACCTGAGCGTCTCAATCAATGGCAAGAACATCCTCCGGCATTTCAACCTGGAGGTTAAGGAAGGGGAAATCCATGCGATTATGGGCCCCAACGGTACCGGGAAAAGCACCCTGGCAGCGGTTATCGCCGGCCGGGAAATGTTCGATGTCGATGAAGGAGAGATCCTTTACCTGGGTCAGAACCTGCTGGAGATGAACCCCGAAATACGCGCCCGGGAGGGCATCTTCCTCGGATTTCAATACCCGGTGGAAATACCCGGGGTCAGCATGGCCAACTTCATGCGTACCGCAATGAATGAAAAGCGCAAGTACCTGGGACTTGAACCGCTGACCGGGGCGGAGTTCCTTAAGATCATGGAAGAAAAGAAAAAGCTGGTCGACATTCAGTCTAAACTCACCAACAGGAGCGTCAACGAAGGCTTCTCCGGCGGAGAGAAAAAGAAGAACGAGATATTCCAGATGGCCCTGCTGGAACCCCGGCTGGCCATACTGGACGAGACCGACTCAGGCCTTGACATCGATGCGCTGAAGGTGGTCGCCAATGGCGTGAACAAACTGAGGCGGAAGGACAATGCCACGGTGGTGATCACGCATTATCAGCGCCTGCTCGATTACATTGTCCCGGATTTCGTCCACGTGCTTTTTGACGGTCGCATCGTCAAAAGTGGTGGCAAGGACCTGGCCATTGAACTGGAGAACAAAGGCTATGAGTGGATCAAAAAAGAGGCCGGCATTGAAAACGCCGCATGATTTTGCTGGTCCCGGCCGGCCACCTGCACCTCTGCCGCCCTGCCGAACATTTGCTTACCCTTACCCTGAATGCTGATTATGGATACAACGATAAACACCCCCGCAATGAAGGAAAGGCTTTTGGAGCTTTTCCATGAAAATGCAGCCCTTATCAAAGGCCACGCAACTCCACTGGTGAACCGCCTTCGGCAGAATGCCCTGGACCGTTTTGAGAAAAACGGTTTTCCGGACACCGGAAATGAGAGCTGGCGCTTCTCCAACCTGGAGCCTGTCCTTTTTACGGAGTTTGCCTTTGACTTTCAGAACCAGAGCCGGAGCCTGGACATCGACAAGCTGTTCACCTGCGACGTCTATGACCTCGACACATTCAGTGTCACCTTGCTGAACGGCTGGTTCGTCTACAAGCATGCCCCGCTTACCAGGCTGGCCAACGGGGCCGTGATCGGCAGCCTGGCCAAGGCCATGGAGGTCTATCCCGACCTGGTTGATCAATACCTGGGCAAGGCGGTCAAGCTGGAAGAGTCCGGTCTGGCGGCCCTGAACACGGCATTTTTACAGGACGGCCTTTTCATTTATGTGCCCGAAGGGACCGTGATTGAGAAACCCATCCAGCTGATTAACATCGTCAACTCAAACGTACCGCTTTTCCTGCAACCACGCCACCTGGTCATCGTGGAAAAAAACGCTTCGCTTACCCTGGTGCATTGTGACCACAGCCTGACCCACAAAGTAAGCTTCACCAATACGGTGGTTGAGATGTTTGTGGCCGAAAATGCCCATATAGACCATTATAAGATACAAAACAAGGGGCGGAACTCCGCACTGGTCACCTCGAACTATTTTGTTCAGAAAAAAGACAGCAGGCTCTCTACCAGCATCGTGACACTGAATGGTGGGTTTACCAAGAACATCATGGATGTCACACTTTCTCAGCCGGGTTGCCACTCTGAACACAACGGGCTGTACCTGGTAGACAGCAACCAGCATGTCGACAACCAGTTATTCATCGATCATGCCGCACCTGACTGTATCAGCGAGCAGCTGTACAAGGGCATATTGGATGACCAGGCCAGGGCCGTTTTCAGTGGCAAGGTCATGGTCAGGAGGGATGCCCAGCGCACCCGGGCCTACCAAAACAACAAAAACCTGTTGCTGACCGATGATGCAAAGGTAAACACCCAGCCCTTCCTGGAAATCTATGCAGACGATGTAAAGTGCAGCCACGGGGCCACTGTGGGCCAGCTGGACCCCGACGCCATGTTCTATCTGAGGTCGCGCGGACTGTGTGAACGGACCGCCAGACAGTTGATGATGTACGCATTTGCAATTGAGATCATACAGAAAATATCAATTGAGGCTCTCAGCCAGCGGCTTGACCACATGGTGGAAAAGCGCCTGAAGGGAGAGCTTTCGATATGCGACCAGTGCGTGCTGCACTGCAACAGCAAGGAGCCCACGACATTTAATATTGACCTGAGCCTTCTATAAATAACCTGCGCAAATAAACTGTTATGCCCCTGAACCCGGAGCAGATTCGCAAAGACTTCCCGGCCCTTCACCAGCAGGTAAATGGCAGGGACCTGGTATACTTTGACAATGCGGCAACGACCCAGAAACCACAGCAGGTCATCGACCGCCTCCACAGGTATTATACCACCGAGAACAGCAACATACACCGCGGGGCCCACTTCCTTAGCCAGCAAGCTACGGAAGCATACGAAGGGGCCCGCAAAACCATCCGGGATTTTCTGAATGCCCCCCATGAGCGGCAGGTCATCTTCACCCGGGGAACCACCGAGTCGATTAACCTGGTGGCCAGCTCCTTTTGCAAAAAATTCGTGCAAGCTGGAGATGAGGTACTGGTCTCTGCCATGGAACACCACTCCAACATCGTCCCCTGGCAGATCGCCTGCCAGGACAGGCAGGCCAAACTGAAGGTCATCCCGATCAACGACCGGGGGGAGTTGCTGATGGAGGACTACAAGGACCTTTTGACCGGCAAGACCCGCATTGTGGCTGTGACCCATGTCAGCAATGCCCTGGGCAGCATCAATCCCATCCGTGAAATGATCCGCCTGGCCCACGAAAAGAATATTCCCGTGCTCATTGACGGAGCCCAGGCCATTCCCCACCTATCGGTGGATGTGCAGGAACTGGATTGCGATTTTTACTGCATCTCCGCCCACAAGATGTACGGACCGATGGGTGTGGGCGTGCTTTACGGCAAGGAGGAGTGGCTTGAGAAGCTCCCGCCTTACCAGGGAGGGGGTGAAATGATCCGGGATGTCCGCTTCAGCGGGACGACATATAACGAGCTGCCATTCAAGTTTGAAGCAGGGACACCCAATGTGGGGGATGTGTTGGGCATGGAAGCCGCGGTTAAATACCTGCAGCAATTTGATGCCGGAGACCTTGCCGCATATGAGGAACAGCTGTTGCATTATGCCCTTGAACAGCTGCAGACCTTTGAAAGAATACGCTTTGTAGGATCGGCCGAAAAACGTACCGGGGTGGTCTCTTTTTTGTTTGAGGACATTCATCCCTATGATACCGGCACCATCCTCGATAAAATGGGCATTGCCGTGCGTACCGGCCACCATTGCGCCCAGCCCCTGATGGAGTTCTTCGGTATTCCGGGCACTGTCAGGGTTTCCCTGGGCATTTACAATACCCGCGCAGAGATCGATACCCTGGTGGAGGGCCTGAAGGTCGTCCGGAACATGTTTGGATAAGCCAGGCTTTAGATAAAAAAACTTAGATAACCCAAGCAATAGATAACCCAAGCCCTGAAAAATGGAACAAAAACAGGCAAAAAACATTTTCCGCTCACTTGGCAGGACCTATGGCACCTTCTTTCTGGCCATGATCATTTTCCTGGTTGCGGCCTCCCTGCTGCTCAGCGCCAGGGGTCCGCTGTCCGATGGCCCGGAAAGACTGTTGATGATTCAGAAGGTAATTGGAGTCGGACTGGCAATCGTGTTTATTCCGCTGGCCTATGGATATCCCCAGAGGCAGATCCGCAAGATACAGCCAGACTGGAATCTGGATCTGAAGGTCAGCATATACCGCCAGGCCGTGGTACTCCGGCTGGCCGTAGTGGCCAGTGTGTTCCTGGTAAACGCCATTTTTTTCCTGGTTACCGGAGACAATGACCTGCTGCTGGTGCTGGCCATCATCCTGGTGTTTTTTATCCTGAGCCGGCCAACCCCTTTCCGGGCCGCTGCCGACATGGGGCTGTCAGAGGAAGAAAAACTGCAACTAATGTAAGGTAATCACCGGAAACATCCGACAAATAGTAAAGCAGCTTCCGACAAAATCTATTGAAAACATCCGACAATGAATATAAACGAGAAGGAACAACAGGTCATTGAAGAGTTCGAACTGTTCGAGGACTGGATGGACAAGTACAATTACCTTATTGAACTGGGAAAGGAGCTGCCCCTGCTGGACGAATCCCTGAAGGTAGAAAAATACCTGATCAGTGGCTGCCAGGCACAGGTATGGCTGCATGCCGGGTTCCGTGACGGGAATGTGGTGTTTACAGCCGACAGCGATGCCCTGATTACGAAAGGCATCGTGGCGTTGCTTATCCGCGTGCTTTCCGGGCACAGTCCGCAGGAGATTCTGGAATCAGACCTTTCCTTCATTGATGAAATCGGATTAAAGGAGCATTTGTCACAGACCCGGTCAAACGGACTCGTGAATATGATCAAGCAAATGCGGCTTTACGCCATGGCCTTTCAGGCCAAATCCAAAGGAAACCAATAACCTGCTTACCATGACAAAAGATGTACAAGAGCTGGAGAACCGTGTGATCGAGGCTTTGAAAACGGTTTTTGATCCGGAGATTCCGTTGAATATTTATGACCTCGGACTGATATATAAGCTGGATATCAAGCCGGAAGGGGAGGTCCTTGTCACCATGACCCTCACCAATCCCAATTGTCCGGTGGCCGACCAGCTGCTTGATGACACAAAAAAGGCGGTGCTGCAAGCCGAAGGAATCAGGGAGGTCGAGATCAAACTGGTCTTTGACCCGGAATGGGATAAAGACATGATGTCAGAGGCGGCCATGCTTGAGCTGGGCCTGCTCTGATGCCGGAAATTCTTTTTTTTCTTTGGAAAAAGGTTGTATTTTTGGCCACATATATCCCAATTAATTCATTCACTTAAATAGGAAAAAAATGAATATTCCGGACGATCTGAAGTTTACCAAGGACCATGAATGGGTGAAGGTTGACGGCGATGAGGCCACTGTGGGCATCACTGATTTTGCACAGCACGAGCTGGGCGACATCGTTTACATCGAGGTGGGCACCCAGGGAGAGACCCTTGACCAGGAGGAGACCTTTGGCACCATTGAAGCCGTGAAAACTGTATCGGACCTGTTTATGCCGGTCAGCGGGGAAGTGATTGCATTCAACGACGACATCGAATCCAGCCCGGATATTGTCAACAAGGATCCTTACGGACAGGGATGGATCATCAAGATCAAAATGTCAGACACCTCCGAGCTCGACGGCTTGCTCACGGCTGAGCAGTACAAGGAGCTGACCGGAGCCTAGGCATCGCGTTGGAAAAATGTCCGGAGCCAGCCAATCCTGAAACATGAAGCCTGTATTTCTTCTGCCATCACTTGGCTGGGCACTGATCGTCCTGATTGCCATTGGCTTGCCCGGAAGTCATCTTCCCGGCTCAGAGCTGCTTAAACTGCCCCATTTTGACAAGCTGGTTCATGGAATATTGTTCTTTGTATTTGCCTTTTTAACGGCTTATGGCTTTTATAAACAGGATCCGTCCACTCCCTTCCACAGGCACTATGTATCATGGACGCTCCTTGCGGGCATTGTTTATGGAATTGGCACGGAATTGCTGCAGTATCACGTGATCCCGGGAAGACACGGCAACCTTGCTGATGCGGTGGCCGATATAGTTGGAACGGTTTTTGGACTGTTGATGTTCCGGGCCTTTGTTTTGTTTTCTAAATAATTTGTATATTAGCGCACTTAAAAAACCAACAAAACCAATGGAAGCAAAAAAATCACCAAAAGCTGATTTGGAAAGAAACAAGCGTATGTTCCTTCAGATAGGAATCGTGTTTGCGCTTGCTGCTGCCCTCCTGGCTTTTGAATGGAAGCAGTACGAGCGAACCGCGTTTGACCTGGGTACGCTTGAAATGGATTTTATTGAGGAGGAGGAAATTCCGATTACCCGCCAGGAGCAGCCCCCACCA
>SLNU01000244.1 GCA_007132865.1 Bacteroidales bacterium
CCGGTCGTTGCCGTGGCCGGACTCGCCCGACAGGTTGAGCGACGTCACCTTCACCGCCGCCGCGTCCAGCTCGATCGAGACCACCAGGAACGGGACCGGCTGGAGGTCGGTGCCGAAGCTGGGCTCGTCGATCGACTCCTCGAGCAGCAGCTCACGCGCCACCATGTCCAGGCCGAGCGTCACGTTCTCGCCCTGCGCGATGCCCAGCTCCCAGCCGTCGATCTTGCACCCCGCGTACGTCAGCGCTCGCACCGTGCCCCCGACGTCTGGGATGCGGTACTGCGTGGTGAGCGACAGCCCGGTGCGGTCGCCCGGCGTGAACACGTGCGTGTAGGGCCCGGCGCCGGTCGTGTCGTCAGCGCCCAGCATGTGCTTGAGCAGTAGACCCACGCCGGAGAACAGGAACTCGTGCTCGATGCTCCCCGAGTAGCTCTTGTTGCCAGGTGCCTGGAGCTGGGAGTCACGCGTCTGTCGGCCGGCGATCACCGCCTCCGACTCGATCTGCTCGACGTCCTCGTCCAGCGGATCGGTCGACACTACGGGCAGGAAGCGATCGACCGCGACGGCGGTGCCGTACGTGCTCTCCTCGCCGTAGCCGACGGATCGCTCCAATGTTGTGGGCAGGGGCATCAGTCGCTCTCCTCATCGTCAGCCGGCTCCACGACCGGGTTGGGGTCGGGGTCGGGGTCGGTCTGCGGTGCCACGGCGGCGCGCTCCCACGCGCTCCCACGCACCAGCCGCTCGCCGACGCTGTCGGGCACGTCGATGGACTCGCCCCGGTTGCATTGCTGGCCCGTCGACGCGACGACGCGCGCCTGCTGCGGACCCAGGTAGGTCACCTTCATTGCTCCCCCTCAGATGTCGAGCTGCATGCGCGCGGTCACCGAGACGGTCAGCTCGACGTAGGAGTCGTGGCCCGTCTCCGTGCGCATGGTTCCCGGACCGTTCGCGTTGCCGATCGTCGCCACGGTCACGTGCGCGTCGTTGCCCAGGCGTAGGTCGGTGGACAGGGCACGCATGACCTCGACGGCCAGCTCACCGATACGTCGGTCGCACTCCGACCCGTCACGGTCGCCGTCCGACTCGACGCGCAGCCACAGCGGCTGCGTCCATTCGTCGTCGAAGCAACGCACGCCAGGCGCCTGACTCACCGGCCAGGACAGCTCACCCTCCGGCGACCCCAGCCAGATGTGCTCGCCACGCAGGCCCTCCGGAGGGTGGCTGTGCGTCACCGTCACGTGTGCGAGGCCGGCGGCGTGCTGCAGCAGGTCAACGATGCGGCGACGCACCTCGGTGCGCGGCCACTCGTTCACGCGAACCCCGGCACCCGCGGCCGCATCCGCTGTATGGCGGCATCGAGGGCGAGGTGCCCGGTGGGGCGGCCGTTGCGCGCGTCAGGCGTCGAGTAGCGGATCGTGCGCCCGTCCTCCGTTTCGCTGATCGCGTCGGATGGCGCGGTCACCTCCGACGACAGCAGCCTCTGGCGGAGGTAGCGCCGCGCCTCGGGGATGACCTGCGGTGGTGGGCGGTCCTCGCCGTGCTCCACCTCCACAGCCAGCTCCTGGCCAGCGGTGAGCCTCGTCGACGGATGCAGCACCGCGGCGGCCGCGTCCACATCCCAGTCGTCGAGATCCTCGTCGTCACCGTCCAACACGACCGCCCGCACCGAACGCACAGGGGCGAGACGTGCCGGCAGCGGCACCGACGTGCGGGACCGGTCCAGCCAGATGGTCTCCCTCGACGCACGCGGCACCCACGCCCGCTCGTGCCAACTCTCGACCAGGTCCTCCAGCGCGGTGATCTCCTCGTCGATCCGCCAGCCGGGGAACTGCGCCCTCGACTCGATGCCCCGCTCGCGTCGCATCTGAGCGACGGTCACCCACCGACCACCGACCACCTGCGCCTCCTGGCGCTCGACCCAGGTGGCGCCGTCGACGTCAGCCGTCCAGTCCAGCGTCAGCGTGTCGAGCCGCTCGGTGTGCTCGGCGGTGAGCGTCGCCTGCCAGAGCCCGGCGGCGGCGTCCACTGCCGACACGGTTGGCTCCGCCAACACGGTGCCGTCCGCGCGGGTGACGGTCACCTGCGGCGCGGTGTCGATCGCGACGACCGAGTCCGCGTCCGCCCCGGTGACCGGCGACGACAGCACGTGCCGTGTCGCCCCGCGTGGGATGCGCACCGGTCAGGAGCCCCGCTTGCTGCCGCGCCCGCGTGCCGCTGGGCGGGCGGCGTTCTCCGGCGGCTCGTTGGTCGCTGCCTCCGGCGCGGCCGCAGCGCCACGACGCTCTGCCAGGCCGTAGGTCTCGAGGATGAGCTGCGCCTTCGCGGCGTCGCCGCGACGCCACGCGTACCACGCCTCCCGGCGCGCCCCGTTGAGTCCGTCCACCTCGCGGGCGGTGAGTTGCGAGAAGTCCACAGTGTCTCCTTTCCGCGTGCGGGCCACCGGCACGCGCCGGTGGCCCGCTACGGATCACGAGATCAGAAGGTCGGGGCGACGAGCCCGGTGCCCTCGATCTTGGAGATCGCCGCCGGGCGACGGTCTCCGAGGAACGCGATGTAGCTCCACACCTGGAGCCTGACCTTCAACTCGTCCGCGTCCGTCTCGAAGAGGACGCGGGTGCGGAGCGACGACTCGTAGAGGAACAAGTCGTCGAACACCGCGCCGATGATGACGTCCTCGTCGTCGCCGTCGCCGAGGTTGGTCGGCACGTTCGGGTCCAGGAACACGGGCAGCCCGTGCCACGTCCCGACCGACCCTTCGGCCCTGACATTCGTGATGCCGGCGAAGGCGTTGGTCGGCCCCTGCGTGTTGGGGACGATGAGCGGGCGGTTCTGCGAGTCCAGCTCGGCCAGCATCCACGCCCAGCGACGCGGGTGCATCACCCACGCCTGCGGAGACCGGAACACCGAGGTCTGGACCCGCTGCATCGCATCGGCGCCCTTCGGGTACAGCAGCGCGAGCGTGGGCGAGCCTTCCGTCCACGTCACCTCGTTCACGCCGGACACCTCGAGGATGCCCGTGCCGCTCCGGGTGAGGACGTAGGTGCCGACCTTGTTGGCGTGGTCCGCGATGAGATCCTGCATGACGATCTCGTCGAAGTTGACCGGCGACTGGTCGACCTGCTGCATGGTGAGGAGCTGCTGGCCGGCCATCGTGCGCACCGCCGCGTCGACCGAGTCGGTCGTCGCATCGGTCTCCTGCACGGACGTGCCCTCGGTCTGCTCGGCCACCGCAGTGCCCGTCGCCATCCGAGGGATGTTGATGCTGTCGGTGCCACCAGGGAGCGGCAGCCCGCGGCACAGCTCGGCGGTCACCCGACCGGCACGCGCCACCGGCACGAACTGATCGACGAGCCAGCGGGGCGGAACGAACTCGCCGCCCTCGCCTGCCGCCGTCGACAGCGCACGCTCTTCGACCTCCATCTCCTGGCGGTGCCGCTGGAGGCGCTCGACCGCGCGCTGGTCGGCACCATCGGGACGACGAGCGAGGACCAGGTCGCGGACGTAGCTGTTGTCGCCACCGCGCTGGTAGGTGGTCGGCTCGCGGCCGACCCGCAGGCTCGTCTCCGTGCTGCGCCCTTCGCCAGCGGACTGCCCGCCGGAGCCCTGGGCGTACTGCCCGGCCACCGACTCGGCCCGCTGGCGACGCTCAGCGAGATCGGCCAGCTCGGCCTCACGGGCCTGGAGCTGCTCGATCTCCGCGTCCACGAACTCGATCGCGCCCCGCACCTCGGCGAGGACCGTCGCCTCGTCCTCGGTGAGCTCGGACCGCTGCTCCTGCTCGGCGGTGGCGAGCACCCCGTCGAGCCGCTCCTGCTGCTGCGCGCGAGCGTCCAGGCGCTCGCGGATACGACGTCGGATCTCTTCGAGCATCCGACTCTCCTTTCTGACCGCGCCTGTTGGCGCATCCGATGGGGATGCGGCTCAGGTGGGCGGCAGGTGCGCGACGGGTGGTGCCTCCACTCAGGGAGGTCCGGCGCGTCGCGCGGCTTGCGGCCCGGCGTGTGCCGGTGCCGTCAGCCTCGGAGGCTGGCGGCGATGGCCTGCGCGTACGCGAGGCCGACGGCCGGTGTCGACGATTCGTCGCCGTCCGGCTCGGACATCGTGCGGAGCTGTGCGACCGTCGCCGGGTTGGCGGGATAGGTCACGACGCTCACGTCGAAGAGCTGCACCTCGGTGATCCGACGGCGCGTGTAGTCGGCGTTCCACTCGTTGCGGAGCGCCCGGAACGCGAACGACATCTCGTCGAGGTCGCCCCGCTCCATCGCCGAGGCGACGGAGCGCACGTGGGGCGACTGCGAGTCGATGCCGTCAGGCGTGGTGACGTGAAGCCCCACGTCGTCGCTGTCGAGCACCAGCGTGCCCGAGCGCGTGCGTGCGAGCGGGATGCCTTCGTGGTCGAACAGGAGCTTCACGTCGGGCTTCTCGCGCAGCGACTTGGTGGCAGCGCCCTCAGCGATCACCTCGGTCCACCCCACCGGCGGCCCACCGGCGACGTCGTACTCCTGCTCCCACACCGTCGCGTAGCCGTCGATGATCGGGTCGCCGCCCTCGGTGCGGCGCAGCTCCACGGTCGTCGCGCGAGCTTCGAGTAGACGGCCGCGCTGCACCACGTCGATGCCGCGGCGGTACCGCTGATCCCCACGCTCACCGAGTTGCTGGTCGATCCGCCGTATCACCTCTGCGGGCAACGATCGGAGGTCAGCTTCCATTTGGGTCCCCTCCATTGACGAGGCCGCTGATGTCGGCCTCGATCACGGTCTGGCGGCCCGGCGGCCACAGGTACTGGTCGCCGCCCTCGATCGGCGGGCGGTCGTCGAGCTTCCGCCACTCGTTGCGGCTCATCACGCCGTTGCGCAGCTCGACCTCGCGGACGCGGGCACTCGTCATCGCGTCGAGACGCAGCACCTTCTTGACGTTCGCTCTCACGAACTGCGCACCCGGAACGAGCGCCCCCAGCTCGTCCTCCAGCCACGACACCCACGGGCCGACGCACTGCGTCAGCAGGTCGATGTTGCGGCTCTCCACGTTCGAGTAGGTCATCGACCCGCCGCTCTCCGCGCCCAGGATCTCCGGCGGCATGTTGAAGAAGCGGGCGATGGTGGCGATGTTCGCCTTGATCGTCTGGAGGAACTGAGACTCCTCCGGCGAGATGCGGATCGGCTTGTAGTTGATCCCCAGCCCGAGCACCGCGATCTCGCGCCCCTGCTGCGCCGCCCGAAAGCGTCGCTTCATTTCCCCGGCGGTCTCGCTGTCCACGGCCGTCTCGGTCTTGAGGATTCCCGACGGGTGCGTGCCCTCCTCGAACCACTCCGCACCGAAGCGCTCGGCCTGGAGCCCCACGCCGATCGCCTGCGCGGCCTGCGACACCGGCGACATCCCGACGATGCTGCCGGGCGGTTGTAGTGCAGCCATGTGCCACAGCGGCCCCACCGGCCAGCGTTCCACCGGCGTCCCGAGGATGCGGAAGTCGTAGCTGCGGTCAGGGCGCTGCCAGACGGACACCTCATCCGGGTGCAGCAGCTCGATCCGCGATGGCAGGAACGTGGCGTCGTCGAACTCGGTCACCACGCCGAACACGTTGCCGCGCGTCAGCACCGACCAGAACAGCGAGTACCGCCACTGCGCCGGCTTCTGGGTCATGCTCGGCGCTGCGAGGATCTGCGGATCCTCCGGCACGCGCTCGTGGATGTCGTCGTCAGTGTGGACGTGAGCGTGCCATGGCATCGTCGACGCCAGCCGGGCGATGAGGTTCACCGCCGCCCACCACGCCGAGTGGCGCATCGCCATGTCGGGCGAGACCCGCACCTCGTCGACGGTCGGGGCGTGAGGCCCCACCGCCTCCGTCGGTGACGGGATCGCCGCCCCCCGAGGGCGGAACGCTCCACGCTTCTCCCTGCGGCCTGACACCGCGCGACGGATCAAGCTCAAGAGCCGTCACCGAGGAGCAAGCCCAAGCCGAGCAGCACCGCGCCACCAGTGAGTAGGCCCCACCCCACACCGGCGAGCAAGGTGGCGCCAGCCACGATGCAGGCCGCGCCCAGCAGCTCGAGGATCGTTGACAGCCACTCACCCATTGTCCGCACCTCCTGGTCAGTGGATGCCGTGTGTCAACAGATCGACCGTCTCCGGTAGCTCGACGTGCGGCAGCTCCGCCCAGCCGATCGTCGCTGCGATGAACGCGTCGATCTTTTCCGTGTCCTTCGGCTTCACCAGGGCGTCGAAGTTGCCGCGCTTCGACTGCGTCAACACCGCGTTCAACGCGTGCCGCCGCGTCGCCGCAGCGCCGTCGTGCGTGAACGACCGGCCCGGGATCGCCTCGCGCACCATGCGCTCTATCGCGGCGCCCATTCGCTTCGGTGACATCGTGTCGAACTGGAGCACGATGTCCTCACCGTGCTCCTCGGCCCACCCGTCGATCTCGTCGCGCCAGTGCGGAGGATCCGCCACCATCCGCAGCACGCGGAACCGGGCGAACGCCTCAGCCACGGCGTGCCGCACCTGATCGCGCAGACCATCGCGGGAATGCGCCCGCGGGTCCCACACCCCCAGCTCCACGAGGTGGGGCAGCCGATCCGGCTCCAGCACCCACGCCTCCAGCGCCGTGCAGTCCGGGTACTTCGAGCGCACGTAGTCGAGCTTCGCCCCGTCGAAACACAGCACAGCGCACGCACCCGCAGGCACCTCGCGCTCCGGGTCCGCCATCGCGTCCCAGTCGTCAGCCGACACCGCGTTCCCGTCGCCAGTCGGGCGGCGATTGTGCCAGTACCGCTCGGCCTCAGCGCGGGTGGTCGCCTCCGAGCGGATGTCGTCCTCGAGGATGCTGCGCAGATCCATCCACTCGGCGGCCGCGCCGTACGCCTCACGCAGCGAGGCGAGCTGGAGGTCGTCGTCCTCCCACTCCTCGTCGTCGAGTTCATGGCCCTCGCGGTGGTCGCGCAGGAAGCTGATCCGTCGCTTCGACGCGCCCGACG
>SLNU01000341.1 GCA_007132865.1 Bacteroidales bacterium
ATATCTAAACCCCTACAAGATGTTCCCAAAATGGGAAAGAGTTATTAGACATTCACATCATTCGTAGAGACCAGATGCCACGCTATACCGTCACTATAGAACAGCAGAAAAGCATGTTTTGTGCCTTCAACTACGTCTGTCAAAGTCAATGCCTCGGTTGGATCAACTACAGTCAGAGCCTTATCATTGTCCCACCCGTCAGTCTGAATGGTCAAAAACTGCTGACTCATCCTGTTCGGGGGTGGGAGAGTAAGAGCAACATTGTTCGTGATGACGGCGGCAGATTGATCACCATCTGTAGATTTGTTAATCTTCACATACCTAATGGGATCGAGTGCAGTGGTTACTCCCATAGCAGCATCTACGGTAGTAATTTCTCCAAGATTTTCAGTCTGATCTGTCGTAGCCGCAGCGAGACCAGTGCTGATATTGTAAAACACATTCCCATAAGCATATTTGCTAGCTTCCTGTCCAAATTGGAACATAGTCTAACTCCTTAACCGAAAGGTCCCCTCGCAAAAGCGAGGACTTTTTGAATCTCGTCTTGCATAGACTCCTTCTGAGTCTGAGTCCCAACACTTGTGCGAGCAGTACCCGCCGGAGCTTGTGGGATTTCTTCTTTAAGTTTCTTATTCGAGGGTTTTGTTTTAGGAGCGGGGTTTTTCTTTTTACCATTCATACCGGTTCGACGACGAAATTCCTCAGCAGTCTTAGCCAAATTTTCCTGCAAGGTAAGGTCTGGTTCTTTTTGCGCAATCTCAGTAGAGATGTGTCCAAGATACTGTGAATGTTCAATCAAGTCAGGGTTCTCGCTATAAAACCCCTGTATGGTATTTTGCAGTTGAACCGTCTTCATGACCTCGTTAGATATCACTTGAGGCAAGTCACGAACCACATAAGAAAGTGTTTTCTGCATTGTGTTATTCAAGACTTTATTGAGATTATCTTTTGATGAGAATAGTTCCTCAAAATCCTCATCCGATACAAGTTCCAAAGAAGTCTCAGGTTTTTCTTGTTCTCTTTGTTCATCCGGTTTATTGAAAATTTTGCTAGAAATTTCTTCAAGTTGTTTGAGTAAAGCTTTATTTTGTTCTCTAAGTAGATTAAGTTCTGATTTTTCAACATCTTCTGACTCTTCATCAGAATCATTTTCTACTCCTTCTTCAGGAGTTTCAGGAGAATCCTCAGATTCAGATTCCTCGGTATGCTCTGCATGTTCCTTAGAAGGTTCGGCATCTGGGACATCCGATTTCTGGGATTCTCCTATACCAAAACGATTCATCAATCCACGACTAAAGTTCAAAACTTCTTCCAGTTCGTTAGGCTGTTCCGGTTGTTCCGGTTGTTCCGTTGATTGTTCCTCAACTGTGTTTTCATTCTCACTCATCGCTCATCTCCCTCTCTTCCTCAAGTATTTGATCTCTCAAATCATAAACAAAAGTCATGGAGTCGTATAGTGTTCGTGCCATACCCTGTAAGTGATGGAGTTCATCAGCTTTACAATACATTAGTTTTTCTTTTATTTGTTCTATTCTTGTTTCTTGATGTCTCATAAAATTTCGCCAAGCAGGATTTCTGCTAAGTCTATCAATATCGTCAAGGCTGCATGGGCATTCCAGCATCTGCGTACTCCTGTACAGGGACTATATTCCCGGCTTGAGCCTGGGCTTGAGTTTGATCGTCTTGCTGTATGATGAATTCTTCCACGTTCTTAGCACCAAGTTGTTTAGCCACATGGCGGAAGACCCGAGGGATATCTAAACCAACCATCTGTGCCATTTCCGGCTGGGCCATGATAGTCTGGAAGATCGTAACCCAGGCTTGTGAGTCTTCGTTTCCGGGAATAGTCCCATCCGGAGGAATCACATCGAAATCAACTGCCAAGGAAAGCGGGTCGATAGTCAAATATTCATGGTCCCCATAAGTAGAACGCAAATTATCCACATGACGACCAAGAACACGTGCGGTAACGTCTTCAGATGCCAACTGCTGAGTTTGTGCAGCAACCAGATAACCCATGTCTTGGTGAAACTGTACTCCAATTTTACGAGCAAGTTGGGCTAACCGAGACGCAGCGGAATGCTGAACGCCACGAGTTTCTGTGGCTGTAATCCGTTCAGAGGTCTTCCGTTGGATTCCTTGCAAGATGTCTGTAGCCCCAGTAACACGTTGAATAATGTCGATGAGGGCAGAGATGTCATTCATGTGGTTTGAGGTCACGTCTGGAACGGCCAAAGGTTCAATGATGTCCTTCACCCCTGTTCCCCAAGCGGCTTCTCGAGTACGAATAAACGCACCTTCTTCAAGGTTCCTACAATCATTCATGTTTGCACGTTTAGGATCAACGATGTAAGCACCGTTAATACATTTACGAAGATTCTTGATACGTGCATTAGTCAAGAAGTCAATCGTATGTTGCATTCCATAGATGAGTTCTAACCTAGAAATTGGACATACTGTTCGACCATCAGTATCAGGACACGAAACAGCAACCGGAAACATGTTGTGGTGAAATTTCATCTTGCTTGCCTGTACGATTACCCGGTCCCCAGCCACAGCAAAAAGCCACTTTTCAGGATAGTCACTTGAACCAAGTTCCCACTCAGAGGGTACCAAGTTTACGTATAAATAAACTATGTCCACCGGGTTAGTTGTGGCCATACCTGAACGTTGCTCAAATCCATAATAGTCAGTGTTGTTTGGAGAAGTTTCCATCCGGAACGTGGACATACCCTCGATGTGTTTTAGGTAACGTACATTAAAGATTCGTCCCGACGAGTTCTTTTCCTTCGTCAACATTTCCATTCGGTTCTCACGACGAACCCAACCAAAAAATTCACCACGTTGAAGTTCATTCAACGGGACATGAGGGTCTGGAATGACCGAGTAAGGATCAATGTTATGTATTGTGTGACCCTCAAAAGAAGTACCTTTTACGTACTTAGAACCACCCATCGGAACGGGGTCTTCTCTAAGAACCGTTCCTTTATTAACGGTCCAGATAGGTGTAGCCGCCCCGAACCCATAAACGAAACTATCACGAAAAACAGTCCCGAGGTTAATAGCTGCTTTGGTCTTGATCATTTGGAGGTTTACGTGAAGTTCCAACAACGCCGCACCGGCTACGTCTTCTGGCCCCATCGGCTCGTAACGGAAAATCGGATAATCCAAATAAGCTGCGGCCATATAAGTAGTAAGTGTGTCTAACACAGCCATCGAGACAGGGATAACTATCGACGTGGCTTTCCTTTTGTCCCGGCGTTTAAGGGCTTTTTCTTCCGAGTCCAAATCCACATAGGCTGTGAGAACACGATCAATCTCCCGCCACGTATCATGTTTTTGCCGTACAACTGCTGACCCGTCCCTAGCTCGTTCCAACAGCATTGAGAGGATTCTTTTGTGTGTATCATTTTTTGGATCCCAATCTAAACCACCAGGGTACGAATAGTCATAGTGTACCTGATGGAGTGGGTCTTTAGATAAGTTGATCATATAATCCTCATCCCTTCAAGAGCTGGTTCGTACGAGTTTTCTAGTTTTTTGTATTCGGCTTCTATCTTTTCATAATCATCATCGTCCGAATACATAGACGGGAAATACCTGGAGCCTTCCTCAAGTACCGGAATAAAATAAGCAAAAGCATCCATGATGTCAGATTTTTTAGAACGTGGAAAAGACATGAGTTGGGCTTCTAATGGCCCAGAACAAGACCGGTTGTGGTAAATCTGGCCTTGTCTGTAAAATGGAGCCATCATTGAGATACGGTTTTCTTTCTTGTCTCGTGGTTTTAACTCAACAATATGTATGTAACTTTTGCCTCGACGAGCAAGTTCATTCCTTAAAGGATAAAGAATAAATTCATTCAGAGAGTTTACTTCAATCCCCAATACAAAGGAGCCGAGTTTATCACACATATTTATTGCATGTTCGTAGATTTCATCCGGCATAAACTTTCCAGACACACAGTCACGGTAATAAATGGAATTCAACTTTGTGTTCACACCTACACCAACAATAGCTGAATCGTCCGAAGACATCTTTACCGTTTTAGCCGGGTCAACAAGAACAATATTCTCAATGTCGCCTTTTTGGAGTTGGTCTTGAAAACTCTCATCTGTTTCCTCGTAGTACCGAAAGTGTTTTGACGAAAAGATGGCGTCTTCTGTAGAGATGGGCATATTCCGGTATTCACGGTAGAAGATGTCCAAATCTCCGTTTCGACGAAAGTCCTCGGCCAGTCCCTTCACTTGTTCATCTGTCATATACGAGGGCCAAAAGGACTTATAATTATCATCACACAACGACAAACGGAGATGCTCCCAAGAAGAATCCTCAAACAAATTATTTAGAAGAGAATCCTCATGCAAAACTGTCCCGATAACGATGACTCGCCAGTTTTGACTTCCTTTATCTACGGCACCAAGTAGATCCGCATGAAACCATTCCCATTGTTTCTTACGCGTCTCTTCGTTCCGTACATCTTCAGGATCTTCCAAGTCATCAACCACAAAAAGATCGGGGCGATAGTTCCTATAAAGCATTCCTCGGATTTGCTGACCAGAACCACGTGGATATATTTGGATTCCTGTAGAAGTTTGCCACTTTTCTTTAGACCAACTATCTGATTTCAGTATCCCGAAAAATTTTATCAAGTCTTCGTTGGACATCATTTCCATTTTTAAGTTCTCGGATTGTTCCACCGCGGCGTTGGCTGTGCAAGAAACTGGCACGATGTACTTCGCGTCCGAAAAAACTATCTGATGAGCTGGCAGGAGCATGTTTATTGTGGAAGTTTTCCCGAATCCACGAGGCGCAGCTATACAAACCTTCTGATGTTTCGACTGGATAAGTTCAAATATTTGGTGATGAAGTTTCGAGAACGGTCTGTAAAAACGTTCAGGAAAAAAAGTACGACCAAACAGGGCCAAGTCCGTATAGCACCGCGCCAGCAGGTCTTCCATTTCTCCATCTAATTCCGTTTGATGTATCATTGGTATGAGTACGCCCAATCCAAGATTGTGTTCGCAAAGACTCCAGAATCGTCCAGACGATAATGAAATAATCTAGGAGCAAAACTGAAAGAAGCCGTTTCAATAGTTCCGTTTCCGAAGTTATACAAAGTCCGAACTTCACGATCCAACAAAGCCCGGTTAAAAAATCGGAAATCTGCCATACTACCGCGGAAAAGTTGACTCTGAAATGTATTCGCGCCGAGCCAAAGGGTGTTAGATTTTTCCACAAAACCCCGAAAACCACCAGTTATACGGTGATAAACCGGGACACGTTCTCCATTCACGTACGTTTTCGCGCTTAGAGCCGGGTTGGTTCCTTGCAAAGGATCAGAGAAAGTAACCGCAATGTGAACGGGGATAGGAGTCCAAGGGTCAAATAAAGCACGAAACTCTATCGGATCACTCAAGAAACGAACATACTGATTTTGTGTCCGTCCGGAGATTCTGAAACGAATTCGGAAAGTTTTTCGGCCTGGCCTTCCTTCGACAAGTGACAAGTCAAAGTCTGGTCTACTTTCTAATTCACCTTTAGAGACAAGAGTTCTGTTAGACTGGAAAAAGTTATTTGCGTACTGAAGCTCGATAGGAATAGCGTCAGAAACTTCACCATTAGGAGTATCATATACATACGCATGACCAAGTTCTTCCGGCATAATCCACAAAGAAAGAGAAAAGTGTACACCGTCATCAGATATAAGTTCCGGAAACTCGTTAACCCTAAGAATCGTATGGTGATTTGGGCGTTGAAGGAAGAAGAACCACGAAGGTTCAAAAGACTCAGTCGGGAAGGCTGCACTATTCAACCCAATCAAACCGGAAGCGGTAGGAGAATCCGGTCCCTGTTGTGTCATTCGTGCGTAGCCGGTAAACTTTCCACCAGCCAAATTAGAAAGCGTGTCTCCCTCCGCTAAATCATCAAACAAGAAAGCAAAGTGTGCAAGAGTCGCATCGGATAAATCTGTTTCATCCCGAAAGTCCACGTACTCTGAACCTTGACCAGCATCAAGCAGGTATTTAATAATACTCGGCACCTGGTCCCAGTAAGGAGCAAACACAACCAAGTCGTTCATCAAACCGTAGAAACGATCTCCGTATGTTAAAGAACACCCAACAGTTATAGGATCTTTACTAATACGTGTTAAAATATATTTTGTTAAAGAAACATCCCCAAACAAAAATTCTTTGTCTCCGTTAAAAATCTCATGTGATGAATTTAACAAGACTCGTCCAGTAAACATATCACATGAGAAACCAATTCTTACCCAGCCTTTGTCAAACGGATCATTTGTTTCGGTCCATTTTACTACTGTTGATCCGCTCAGATTATGTAACCGATTCTGGTTTTCTAAAATATATTCGTGTACATAGACACCATTACGCACCTTGATTGTAAAAATCAGTTTACCATTATTTGCGTCTGTGGCTTCGTAAGCGAGTTTAAAACTTGGACAATCAATTATTGTGCAAATGAAAGGTGTAGATCGGTAGTTAAGAATCGAACCTTGTCCATGATCGTAGACTTTTCCCCCATGTTCTGAGGTTACTATAGATCTTGGATCAGATAAATTTACCCAACAAGAACCAGAAAAAGTTCTTAAACCTGACAAAGTTGAAGAATCTTCTTGCTTGATAAAAGACAAAATGTTTGGATTCGTGTTGAAAGCCAGACCACCGGAACCAACAGGGACGTTTTTAAGATTCACTATATTAATGATACCAGGGACTGGTGCGGTTTCACCAGAAGGGAGAACTAAATATTCCCCGTATGAAAATCTTTTTCTTGGGTAATGAAAATGGTCCAAGTCAACGTCTGATATAACTGGACGGATCAATACTTCTTCATCAACCTCGTAGTTTTTTATCAGAAATTTGTTCATTAGCAGTGAACCTTTCTGTTGACTCGAACTCTCCCCGAGGCTTGATGAGTTTTGTAAGAACGG
>SLNU01000240.1 GCA_007132865.1 Bacteroidales bacterium
AGCAGCATGCCGTTACCTTTAGTGCCGGACTGGCGGCACAGGGAATGCTGCCGTTTTGCAACATATACTCATCCTTTGCCCAGCGTGCCTACGACCAGTTAATTCATGACGTGGCCCTGCAAGGGCTGCCCGTGGTGTTCTGCCTTGACAGGGCAGGGCTGGTAGGGGAGGACGGTGCGACCCACCATGGCGCATTTGACCTAAGCTTTTTGCGCTGTATCCCGGGCCTGGTCATTGCTTCCCCGATGAATGAGGAGGAGATGCGTCATATGATGTTTACAGCCATGCGGAAAGCCAACGCCCCGTTCGTCATCAGGTACCCAAGGGGGAATGGGGTATTGAAGCATTGGAAGGTCCCGTTCATGGAGCTGGAACCTGGCAGGGGACGCAGGCTCAGGAAGGGTGAGGAAATTGCTGTGGTATCGATTGGACATGCCGGCAACTTCGCGGACATGGCGTGCCGGGTATTGGAGCTGGAAGACGGTTTGAAGGTATCCCATTATGATATGCGTTACCTGAAGCCCCTGGATGAGGACTTGCTGCATGAAGTATTTTTAAGACACAGGGGCATCATCACGGTGGAGGACAATGCCATGACTGGCGGACTGGGAAGTGCGGTCTTGGAGTTCATGGCGGATCATGGCTATCAGATGCGCGTGCGGCGGCTTGGCATCCCGGACAGGTTCGTGGAACATGGCAGCCCCGAAGAACTTCACAAAATTTGTGGTTATGATGCGGAAAGCATACTGACTGCCATCCGGAACATGCATGCGATGGGGCATATGGAAATAGAAAAAAAGAAAGGGGTGAGCCTTGGATAACCTTGTTTCCTGGTTCAGTTCCCACCAGGATGTACTTATTGCATTCGGACTGACATTGTTCGCCGGTCTTTCGACAGGCATTGGCAGCGCCATTGCTTTTTTTACCAAGCGCACCAACACGAAATTCCTTTCGGTCTCCCTCGGGTTTTCAGCCGGGGTCATGATCTACATCTCCTTTGTCGAGATCTTGATGAAGGCCAAGGAGATCCTGATAGTGGAGTCTGGGCCCCAGCTGGGTTATCTGATTGCCATCATCGCCTTTTTCTCGGGCATGATTCTGATAGCTGTCATTGACAAGCTGGTGCCGGCATTTGAAAACCCGCATGAACTGAAAAAAGTGGAGGATCTTCAGCCGGAATTGTCTGAAGGGGACGAGTCTGGCAGTGCCAGCTCCTATGCAATGAAGGAGGCGCTGAAGGATAAGGAGGCGGGGGACCTCAAAAAAAGGACCCGCCTTTACCGCCTGGGCGTGATGTCAGCCGTGGCCATCACCATCCACAACTTTCCGGAAGGGCTGGCCACTTTCCTGGCAGCATTGCAGGATGTTAAGCTGGGGCTGCCCATTGCCATTGCCATTGCCATCCACAATATTCCGGAAGGGATCGCCGTATCCGTCCCGATTTACCATGCTACAGGGAGCAAACGGAAAGCCTTTAAGTTTTCTTTTTTGTCCGGTCTGGCTGAACCGCTTGGGGCCTTGGTTGGCTATCTGATTCTGCTTCCATTTATGAACGACCTGGTCTTTGGCTTCCTTTTCGCATCGGTTGCCGGCATTATGGTTTTCATCTCCATCGACAACCTGTTGCCTGCTGCAAGGGAATACGGGGAGCCCCACCTGTCCATTTACGGCTTGATGGGGGGTATGGCCGTAATGGCAATCAGCCTTTTGCTTTTTCTTTCCTGACCGTTTCGTTCAGAATCGCTGACAGCCGCGCAGCCACACGGTTTTTATAATTTACGTGGCGGAAGCGCTGCACCCAACTGAGCCCGCTGATCGTATTCGTAAGAAACAATTCATCGGCATGTTCCACCTGGCCCAGCGTCAGGGGTGTCTCTCTTACCTTCAGTCCATTGTTTTTTGCAAGGTCCATAATGACCGACCGCATTACCCCGTCTACACAGTCCTGATCCAATCCGGGGGTTTGCAGGTCCTGTCCCCTTACAAGGAACACATTGGAGCTGGTGGCTTCGGCGATCGTACCATGGTGGTTCAGGATCAGGCAGTCATTCAGGTTTTCCCTGGTCTTGTAAAGGGATGCCATTACAAACATCAAAGCGCTGGAGGTTTTCAGATTGGACAATGTCCCAAGTGGTTTGCCCATGTCGGGAAATATGTCCACCTGCAGTCCTTCCGCCGGGAATGGATAGCCCGGCCCCGGAATCTCCTCCGATTCAATGAGATGGGCTGACAGGTTGGAAAGTGGAGTGTACAAACCGCCATCGCTGCGGAACAGTGAAAAGCGGATGCGGGCAGCGCCTCCATCGGGCTGGTTTTTGTGGTACAATTCCATGACCTGCTCCCGCATGGCATCTGGTCCAAATGATCCCGGCAAGATCATTTGCAGGATCGCGGCACTTCTGCGCAGCCGCTGGTAATGCCTGGAGGCCCATAACATGGTGCCGTCTTCCACCCGGATGGTTTCAAATACGCCATCCCCATAGCGGAACGACCGGTTGGCAGGGGAGATGCCAAAGTCCTTACGGAGGATGCACGTGCCGTTGTATGAGATATACGTTTGCTTCATGAATATCGGCTGTAACACAAAGATAGTCCTTTGCCCGGATTTGGCCGCAAGGGTATTTTCGGTTAAATTTGCCCCTGGTTAAATTTGCCCCCGGACTTTGTAAAAGATAAGTATGCCGAATCAGCACAATCAGGACGTTCAGATACCGGTCAGGCGGCCGGATACGGTGATATGGGACTGGAACGGGACCCTGCTGGATGACAAACAGATATGCCTTCGTGGCATCAACCGCTTGTTGGAAAGGCGGAAGCTTGCACCCCTTGATATGGACCGCTACCGGGAGATCTTTACCTTCCCGGTAAGAAGCTATTATGAGGCGGCAGGTTTCGATTTTACCCGTGAGGAGTTTGAAGTTCCCGCGGAGGAATTCATTGATGAATACAAGCTCTTGTTACCGGAGGCTGGCTTGTTCCCGGATGTGCTGCAGGTACTGGCTTTTTTCAGGCAGCAAGGCATACGTCAGTATGTATTGTCGGCCATGGAGCAGCAGGCCTTGGTCAGCAGCATTGACGAGCGGGGCATCCTGGAAAATTTCCAGGGCATTTACGGCATAGGTGACAACCTGGCGTATTCCAAGTTGTTGCGGGGCAGGGAACTTCTCAAAGAGAACCGGATCGATCCTGTGAATGCGGTAATGGTAGGGGACACCCTGCATGACCTGGAGGTGGCCGGGGAACTCGGACTGAATATTGTGCTCGTGGGGCGGGGGCACCAGCATCCCGACCGTTTGCTAGGGCAAGCTCAGACAGTACTTGATAACCTGGAGCAACTCAAGCGATTGTACAATGGCGTGGTCTGACCTGACCTGACCTAACCTGACCATCCCTGCCGACTGTGTCAGAACCGGATGTTCAGCTGTTCAAAAGTGTTTCCCTGCAAGGTCTCCAAAGCCTTACGGTAGGCGGGGTCAGATTGAACGGTTACCTGCACATAAGCCCCGAAATCAAACAGATTCCTTGCGATCAGGCCTTTTAACTGGGTACTGAGATAATGGCTGGAAGGCTCTTCATCATCGCCTATTTTTGGGAGACCCTGGTCCTCAGAATACATATAGAGGCTTTCCAGTAACTCATTATCAACCATAAAATTCTTAACAAACAATTCCGGTGTCGGATAGGCCGCAATCAGTTCCGGGCGGTTGTCATTGGTGTACTCTATACCGAATGTATTCAATATTCCCCTGCGCACCAGCCTCGAATGGTAGGCTGTTATCCCGGTGGTATCTATCGGAATGAAAAAATCCGGCATGATGCCGCCGCCACCGTATACCACCCGCTTGTTATGCATCGTGAAATACTTCAGCGAGTCAGGGAAGGTGATGTTTTCCGGACTTACCAGTTCCCCGTTGCGCAGGCGTTCTGAAAGATCGTTATAATACTCATCGGTCCCTTCATCGTATGGCTTTTGTATACTCCTTCCTGTCGGGGTATGGTAGCGGGCCGTGGTCAGCCGGATGGCCGAACCGTCGGTCAGCTCAAAAGGCCTTTGCACCAATCCCTTCCCAAAGGTCCGTCTCCCGATTACCAGTCCCCTGTCCCAATCCTGAATGGCACCTGCAAGAATCTCACTGGCAGAAGCACTGCCTTCATTTACCAGTACGACCAGTTTCCCGCTCTTGAACTCACCCCTTGAAGTGCTGTTAAATCGTTGCTCGGGGGCTGAATGGCCTTCCGTATAAACGATTAGCTGGTCCCGGTTAAGGAACTGGTCCGTCAGGTCTATGGCCACGTCCAGAAAGCCTCCCGAATTATAGTTGAGGTCCAGTATGAGATGCTGCATTCCCTGCTTTTTCAAGTCTCCCAGGGCCTCGCGGAATTCCCGCATTGTGGTCCTGGAAAACCGGTTGAGCTTGATGTATCCGATCTCGGGAGTGGCCATGAACGATGCATCCAGAGAGTTGATGGGAATCCGGTCGCGGGTAATCGAAAAGTCAAGCAGTCCGACAGTTCCCCTTCGGCTCACTGCCACATCCACCCGGGTTCCGCGCTCTCCGCGCAGTCGGTCTTGTACCACCTGGTTGTTCATTTGGCTGCCAACTGAAGTCTCCCCGTCTATCTGCACGATCTTGTCTCCGGGCATAATACCGACCTTTTCAGACGGACCACCGGGAACCGGGCTTACCACGACAATGGTGTCATTGATGAGATTGAACTGTATGCCAATCCCCTCAAAACTGCCAATCAGGGGTTCGTTTGCCCTGCGAAGCTCCTCGGCTGATAAGTAAACGCTGTGGGGATCCAGTTCACGCAGCATGCCCCGTATGGCATTTTCAACAAGCTCCTCGCTGTCTACTTCCTCGATGTAGGCCAGATTGATCACCTGCAAAGCCCGCTGGAACTTTTCCAGTTGGGCCCGGTCTACCTGTGCGTAACCTGAAAAAGCGGTAATCAATATGATAAACAAGCCGATATAAAGGCTTTTAAAGTGTCGGATAGATGTATGCATTTGATCTGGTTTTTATATCTGGCAAAGAAATAGGAATCCTATGAATAAACCAAGTTGGCCTTTGATTGTTCAGGAAAGAACAGCTAAGTCCGTGCTTGAAAAAACAAAAACTATGCCTACTTTTGAATAATAACGCATGCGAATGCCCTTTATTGGCGTATAATGATGACAGAAACGCATGACCCGCATGAACAGCTGGTCCCGGAAAAGTTAAAGTTCATTAAAAGCCTGCTCTTTCCAACCATATTTGTCATACTGATATGGATTGTGAAAACCACGGAGCTGGTTTTTGACCTGGAGTTTTACTCCTGGGGTTTGTTCCCGCAAAAGCTTGACGGCTTGCGCGGGATTGTGTTCTCCCCGTTTATCCACGGGGATTTCTCCCATCTGATCTCAAACACCTTCCCTTTGTTGCTGCTGGGTTCGGCCCTCTTCTATTTTTACCGGGATGTGGCTTTCCGGGTGCTGCTGCTTTCGGTGCTGATTACAGGGCTGTGGGTTTGGGTGCTGGGTCGTCCTTCCTATCACATCGGGGCCAGCGGGATCATATATAGCCTGGCAGCATTTCTTTTTGTAAGCGGGGTAATCAGGCGCCATCCACGCCTGATGGCCCTTTCCCTGCTTGTGGTTTTTTTATATGGAGGAATGGTCTGGGGTGTTTTTCCTGTAGAGGAAAGGGTTTCCTGGGAGTCCCACCTCATGGGCATGCTTTCAGGGATTATGCTGGCCTTCTTTTACCGGTCTCACGGACCGCAGCGTAAGAAATACTCCTGGGAGCTGGAGCCGGAAGAGGAAGAACCCGCAGAAGAAGGGCAGGTGCCTGGATTGCCGGCGAGGCAGCCTGCAGATTCCGACGGTTCCGGCATTACCCATACGGGAACAGGGCCTGTGGAATATTCTTACAGGGAAGCACTGGGTAAAACCAGGGGCAACAGGCAAGCAGGAAAAAAATCGGGTTAAAATGCCGCCTCCGGGCCGTTATCACTTCCGCCCATCGTCCGCCATTTAAGGCAGCCTTCCGGCCGTCATCACAGTCCGCTCCGCTCCATTTCACGCTGGATATCCTTTTTCTTGGTGGTTTCCCTCTTGTCGTAGAGTTTTTTCCCTTTCGCCAGGGCAATTTCCAGCTTGGCAAGCCCTTTTTCGTTGATAAACAGGTGGGTTGGGACCAGGGTAAGCCCTTTTTCGTCCAGCTTGGTACGCAGCTTTTTCAGTTCGCGGGCCGTTAGCAGTAGCTTGCGGTCTCGCCGGGGCTCATGGTTGTTGTAGGTGCCGTAGTCATACTCGGCAATGTGCATGTTTTTTACGAAAAGTTCTGCGGCCACAAATGCACAATACGCCTCATTGATGCTGGCCTTGCCACTGCGGATAGACTTGATTTCCGTGCCGGTCAGCACCATGCCGGCAATGAATTTCTCCAGAAGGAAGTATTCAAAGCCTGCTTTTTTATTCCTGATGTGGATTTGATTGGCCATATCCGACAATGATCGACAAAATTACGAAAATTTATAGCCTCGCGGCATTGGAAAACCAGGATATGCTAAACAAAACAGCGACAGGGATGTTTTAAAGCCTGAAGCAGTATACGGGAAATGCATCAAAAATTGTTGCGTATAATATAAAAAAATATACTTTTGCAAAAAATTAAACCATTTGCCCATGTATTGGACACTTGAGCTTGCATCCAAACTTGAAGACGCACCGTGGCCTGCGACCAAAGAAGAGCTGATCGATTATGCGCTCAGGTCCGGCGCACCAATGGAAGTCATCGAAAACCTTCAGGAGATTGAGGACGAAGGAGATGTGTATGAAAGCATTGAGGATATATGGCCTGATTATCCGACAAAGGATGATTTTTTCTTTCATGAGGATGAGTATTAGGACTATTGACCTTATTCTTTTCGAACCGGCCCAGGGCCGG
>SLNU01000156.1 GCA_007132865.1 Bacteroidales bacterium
ATCCTGCCTGGATGACCCCGGCAAATTCGCCGTTCGGTTCCCTGACCGGGATGGTTGGCACCGCTGAATACATGGGCCCCCATACAGAGGCCTCATCCCTGGCGGTATTGTGGTTCACCACAATGTTCGCTCCCACATCCAGAAAATTGTGTGGGCGGAAATCAAGGGATGCTTTCAGGTTGATTCGCTCAAATTTATGCTCTGACCGAAGCAATCCTTCTTCTCCAAGGTAGCTACCACCCACATGGTAGGTAGTTTTCTGGGACCCGCCCCTTACAGACAGGGAATGATTCATAACCTGTCCGACTCCCAGCAATTCATCATACCAGTCGGTATTGGTGGCCGGGATGGTGTACTGGGTTCCGTCGTGCGTGAACTGGGTGCCGCCCCAGATGTCAATGGAGGGTTGCAAGCGGCCAATGGAACCTTGCTCAATGAGCAGGGTAGCGTATTGCTGGGTGTTGGTCATCGGGACCAGGTTGCTGGAAGAGTTGATTCCGGTATAACCGTCGTATTCTATGATCACCCCTTCGTTGACGCGGCCCTGCTTGGTTGTGACCATGATGACCCCGCCGGCTGCCCTGACCCCATAAATGGATGCGGCTGAGGCATCCTTGAGTACGGCGATCGATTCTATATCGTTGGGGCTAAGCCAGTTAATGTTGTCATAAAACATGCCATCGACCACATAAAGGGGTTGGGCCCCCTGCATGGAGCCAATGCCCCGGACCACGATCTCGGGGGTCGATCCGGGGGCTCCCCGGTTGATAATTTGGACCCCAGGGATAACGCCCTGCAATGAGGAGGCGGCATTGGTGGTGATGTTTCGGGTGATCTGCTGGGCTTCGATCAGCTGTATCGGGGCGGTCAGGTCTGATTGCCTGGCCGTGCCATAGCCGATCACCACGACCTCATCCATGGCCACGATCTCGTATTCCAGGGCCACATCGATCCTGCTGCGTCCCTCTACCGGGACCTCCACGGTTCGCATGCCGATAAAAGAAAAGACCAGAACGGCGTCCTGCGGGACGTTTCCGAGCTCGTAACTGCCATCTACGTTGGTAATGGTCCCCGTGGTCGTTCCCCTGAGCACGATGCTTACCCCGGGCAGTGTCATGCCGTCATCAGAACTGGTAACCGTTCCGCGGACGGTGGTTTGGGCAAGTGCCATGCCTGCCATCAATGGCAAACAAAGCAGAAAAATGATTAAGTTTTTCATATGCAATAGATTATGGTTGAGTTGGTTGATAGATATTTAGTCGATGAGCACAAAGCTTGCTTGCCTGACCTCCTCGGAGTTGGTTCCTATAAACAAATGAAAATCCCCTGGCTCGGCCCTGAATGCATTGTATGCATTGTAAAAGGCCAGATCCTCCCAGCCAAGGCTAAAGCTGACCTCCCGGGATTCACCCGGTTCTAAGCCGATTTTCTCAAACCCCTTCAACTCCTTTAGCGGGCGTGTCAGGCTGCCAACGAGCTGACGGATATAAAGCTGTACGACCTCCTCACCGAAGTACTCGCCGGTGTTTGTGACCGTCACGCTGGCCTGCAGGCTGCCGTTCATTGGCATTTCGCCGCTGCTGAGCCGGATATCGGAATAATCGAATGTGGTATATGAAAGTCCGTACCCGAAGGGATACAGGGGCGTATTGGGCACATCCAGGTATTTTGAGGTGTATTTGTCATCCGACATGGGCCGGCCGGTATTTTTTACGTTGTAGAATATCGGGATCTGTCCCACATTCCTTGGAAAGGTAATCGGCAACTTGCCGGAAGGGTTGTAGTCTCCGAACAGGACATCCGCGATCGCATCCCCTGTTGCAGTGCCCAGAAACCAGGTCTCCAGGATCGCATCGGCTTTCTGGTCGATGCCCTCCATGACCAGTGGCCTGCCATTCATCAGCACCACGATGACGGGCTTGCCCAGACGGACTATCTCTTCAAAAAGATCTTCCTGTACACCGGGAAGGCTGATGTCTGACCGGCTGGCCGCCTCCCCGCTTTGCAGGGCGTACTCACCCAATGCCATGACCACGACATCTGAATTGGCTGCCGCACGGATGGCTTCGTCAAAGCCGGAACGGTCTTCGTCATTGATGTTGGCCCCCCTGGCATAATTGATCCGGGTGCGGGTACCTTGCCGGTTTTCAATCCCCTTCCTTAGGGTTACGCTTTTGGTATAGTCGCCGGCGGCGGACCAGGAACCGATCAGCTCCCGCTGATTGTCGGCCAGGGGTCCGATCAAAGCGATGCTCATGATGTCGTCAGACAGGGGCAGCGTTTGTTCCCGGTTTTTCAGCAGCACGATGGATTTGCGTGAAAAGTCCCTCGCAAATTCGAGGTTCTCCTCCGTCATGACCAGCTGTTTTTCCCGCTCCACATCACTGTACCTGTAAGGATCATCAAAGAGTCCGAGTTCAAACTTCAGGGTCAGAATCCTTCTGACGGCCTGGTCGACAGTCTCTTCACTGACAAGGCCCTGCCGGATAGATTCCTCCAGGAAAGTGGAGTATACGGCGCCCTGCATATCCATGTCGGCCCCTGCATTGATTGCCAGTTCCCCGGCATGCTTTTCATCCCTGGCAAAACCGTGGGGGACCATCTCGTTGATGGATGTGTAATCGGTGACCACAAATCCGTTGAATCCCCACTCATCGCGCAGTACCTGGGTGAGCAGGTAATGGCTGCCGGTTGCCGGCACCCCGAACAATTCATTGAAGGCGGTCATAAAACTTGCCACCCCCTCTTCCACTGCCACCTTGAACGGGGGCAGGAATTTGTTCCGTAGGGTTATTTCAGACATGTCCACGGTATGGTAGTCCCTTCCTGCCTGGGGCGCCCCATAGGCGGCGAAATGCTTGGCACAGGCCAGCATGGTGTTCACTGCCGACAGGTCATCACCCTGAAAACCCCTGATCTTTGCCCGGGCTACCCTGGCCGTCAGGTAGGGGTCCTCCCCGGAGCTTTCAGCGACCCGTCCCCACCTTGGGTCCCGCGTCACATCAATCATGGGTGCGAAGGTCCAGTGAAGGCCTTCTGCCGTAGCTTCCTCCGCTGCTATCCGGGATGCCCGTTCAATGGCGTCCATGTCCCAGCTGGCCGTTTCGCCCAGCGGAATGGGGAAAATGGTTCGGTGGCCATGAATGACATCGTATCCGAATAAAAGCGGGATGCCCAGCCTGGTATCCTCCACGGCCATCCGTTGAAGGTTACGGGTATATTCGGCCGTATAGGCATTGAATATGGCACCGACCCTTCCTGCCTGGATGTCCTCAATGTAATGCTCCCTGAGAAACGGACCCGTCTGATCCATGTCACTGGTAAACAGGGTCAGCTGTCCGATTTTCTCTTCCAGGGTCATGAGATTCAGCACAGAGTCCACCCTGGCCGCCGTTTCCCTTGAATCGAACCATCCTTCTCCCCGGTCCCTGTCGGTATCAGAAGTTCCACAGCTGCTGAACAATATGGGGATCAATGTCAGTAATAAAATGTTTGGTATTTTCATTGTATTCAGGTGTTTTGGTTTTTATTTCGGTGAATATTTATGTTCGTGAACCAGATGGGTGTTTATTTATTTATTTATGTGTTTTCCGGCAAATGGTGATGGCTTAAACAGCTTATTCGTGATTGTAGTAGAATCCCAATGCCCTTAGACCCTGGTGGATCTCCGGGTTATTCATGAAAAGCTCCCAGATGAGACCGGAGCGGTAGTTCTCTATCATTACCACGATTGGTCCCTGGTCGATGGCCAGGTAGTTGTCGGCATACCAGTCGTGGTGTATCGAGAATGCATCATAGAACCCATAGGGCCCCCAGATCCTGTCACCCAGCTCTTCATAGAAATATCTGAGGGCCTGCATGGATTTTTCAGGGGTGTATGGGAATGCCGAGAGGGCTGCAGTGGGGGTAATCACACCCAGGTCGTTGGTCGGTGAATGGGCGGAATACCCCGTATGGTTATCGCTGGCGGTCAGTCCCCAGCAATATTCAGAATACCCTTCATACCCGTTTGGGTTCTCCACACAGTGCCTGTGGTTGATCAGGGTATGGTGCAGGTTCTGTGTCCAGTAATCGGCATGGTCATCCTTCAGTCCACGTGGATCCAGTCCCTGGAAGGAGTAATGACTGAAAAACAGGGGACCCCCGTATGGAAAGCCCAGTGGGAGCTCAATGCCGTAGTAGCTATTCCCGTTCAGGAAGTTCGGGCTGTCCTTCCAGCCGTAATGGTATACATCCGGGTCAATCGGATGGGTAGGGGAGGAGGCACCCAGGACATAGGCCATCAGGCATTCGTCAAAACCCTTGACCGGATGGTTCATTTCCCATCCGTAGTCGGGAGACCAGTGCCAGTATAGTTGGTTCTGCCCCTGTGTATACCACTGCCAGTCCACTTCGTGCCACAGCCTGGTGATCGTTTCCCTCAGGAATGTTTCTTCCTGGTCATCCCCGGTAAAATATTCCCTGGCGGTTAGCAGTCCCTGCATAAGAAAAGCCGTTTCCACGATGTCCCCTCCATTGTCCTTCTGGCTGAACGGTCTGGTCCTGCCGGTAGAGCCATGGTACCAGTGTGACCAGGCCCCGTGGTAGCGGTCACAGGTATCCAGGAAGTGCACGATCCGGGTCAGTTGTTCGACCGCATCCTCCCGGCCGACGAAACCCCGTTCCACCCCGGCAACGATCGCCATGATGCCAAACCCGGTCCCTCCCGTGGTGACTATATCATTGGAGTAATGGTCCTCATTGCTGCGTTCAACCGCCAATCCGCTTACAGGATGGGCGAAATCGGTAAAATAGCCAAGTGTATGTTTCTGGACTTTGTCCAGCAGGTCTTCATCCGACAGCCTGACTTCCCTCTCCGAAGAGGCGCATCCCGTCACCAGGATTGCCAGTGCGGCCAGGAACCATTTCCCTTTGTTGATCATTTTATTGGTCATAAGCTAAAATTTGGGTTTCAGTAAACAGACAGCAGTTCCGTTCCGGAGCCCTTACGACTGTTGACCCGGACCAGGTAGATGCCCTTTTTAAGGCTTGATATGTCCAGTTGCACATATTGCTCCCCTGCCAGGACCCTTTTTAATTCACGTCCGGCCATATCATACAGAATGATCTCTGCACCGGGTTCCGTGATGAGCTGGAGATGCCTGCTGGCCGGGTTGGGATACATCAGGAATGAAGGTTCCCGGCGGATATCTCCCGTGGATACGGCTTCCTGGCTGAAAGCGACGAGGTCGACATAGAGTGTGGATTGTTCCGGCATGGTTTTACCTTGCTCGAACACCAGATCAATTCTTTGTATCCTGCCCATGTCCGGCAGGTTCTCGGCCCAGTCTTCGGTCTGGAACGCATCCACCGGGATAACGACCCGCTCCCAGTCCGTTCCGATATCGATGTATGTGTGACCGGCCCCGTCATTACCGCTCACCCCGTCTGTGTCAAGCAATCTGACCTTTAAATCGGTGATTTCTTCGTCTGACCTTGCATACAGGACCAGGTGGGAGTAGCCACTGATATCGGTGAATGGATAGGCCCACATATAGTACACGGTGAACCCATCGGCGAGCGTAAGGTCGTAGTCCAGTTGCAGTACCACACCGCCAAACTCCCCCTGGCCGCTCAGGTCTAAGGCAACAAGGCTTCCATTCCTTGCGAATGCCGGAACTTCCCTGAATCCCTCCACATTGGTGTATTGGCGGCCATTGTCTGCCACGGTGAAGTCCGAATAAACAAAATAGGAGGGGGTAAGCGTGCCGATTCCAGTCAGTGAGACACTCAGGTCCAAGACCTGCAGTCCGGCATTCTTCTGGCCCTCTGTGAAAGGGGAAAAGACCACCCCGATCATTAGGGTGTCAAATGGGGCGACAATGGTCTCGCCGGGAAGATTCTGAAGCCGGAAAGCATCGGCATCGGGCCCCTCAATCCTCACGTCAGAGTCTTTTATAAGAAGCTGACCGCCTCCTTTGTTTTGCAAAACAAAATACATGGGTTCGGATGCCGTGTCTATCGTTTGCCGGCCGAAATCATGCGTTTCCGGGCTGATCTCGGGTCTGGGCTCTTCCGGAAGGACTTCCAGCCGGATATCGTCGATGTCCCACTGGGTAATATTGTCGGTGGTCCCATCAAATATCCATGCCAGGCGAAACGGTGCATTGCCCAGGCCGTGCCTGGTGCCGTCCACAAGGGCGGAAAATGCCTCTGCCGGGATGCTTACCGGGTCGGTCCACGCATGAATGAGATGCTCCTCCTCTCCGGCCATGGCCACCACACTCAGGGTGTATTTCCCTGGTCCTCCGAAATTTTGGACCCGATGCTTAAAGGAAAGTACCAGGGTATCCAGGTCTGTGGTGATGATCTCAGGCGTAATCAGGTAAAAGCGGCCAGAACGCTCGGGCTGCCACCAAAACACCATTTCAGGGGCTTCCCCTCCGGCATTGTTGGCATTGAAGGCCCCCCAGTTCACCGCATTGCTGGTCCACCCCAGGGGAAGTCCGCCTCCCGTAAGCCCCGTAAAATCTTCCGTCCACGGCAATTCAGTAATGGTGGGGTCGAAGCCGTCGCCATGGAGTGGGACCTCCTTATCTTTCACCATCAGCACCGCCTGTTTTTCCCCTGTCGAAAGTGGATGAAAGGCCACGCTAATGAAAGCAACTTCTTCGTCAAACAAAACGACCTGTTCCTGCAGGCCGTGGAGAACAAATGAGTTGTGGTCCGGCCCTTCCAGCCGGATGTCGCCCGGTAAGAGGGTGATGGTCCCGCCGCCGGCATTTGACAGGCTGAATTCCATGGGTTCAGATGCCATGTTCAGTTGCTGGGGTCCGAAGTCAAAGTATGCAGGTTCAATGGACAGGGAAGGAAAGGCTATCAGCTTCACATCGTCTATGTGCCAGCCCATTGTTTCTCCGTTCCCTGTTCCCCCGTCAGCCATTTCCAC
>SLNU01000232.1 GCA_007132865.1 Bacteroidales bacterium
AATTTCACCAGCAAGGGAAGTACGTTGCCAAAGTTTTCATAAACAAACTCCCCGACCAGGTCTCCCATATAGACCTCGATCAGATCAACCAGTTCGTTGCCCTCCAGAAATCCATTGCAGACCACGGAAACATTCCCCCTTAGCGTAGATATCTCCCAGGACTCCCCGCAGCTACCTGAGGCTACCTGGCCTTTGTCGTACATGGAATGCAGGCGGGACCCGCCCCAAACCTTTTCCTTCAGGATGGGACGGAATTTAAGGGGGTACAATCTATTCATGGAATGCTGCGTATATTTCCCGGAAGTACGGACAGTCCGGGACCCTGGCAAACAAGGCAAACCAGGCAAACCGGTGAAACGGTGAAACGGTATAAAGCCAAAAATTTACGGCCAGAGGATATTCTCATCATCGTCCACGCCGACCGCCCAGCTGACAAGCACCAGGCTATCCTCTTCAAAAACGAACTGCAGATGGGCATCGTGGAAAAAGATGATCTTTTCACCCGGCTCATCTTCCTCGACCTCAAAGTCCTTATATCCCTGCGATACCATCAGGTCAATGATCCCAGGCTCATCCAGCTTGAACACCTTTTCCCCGAACAGTTCGGCCTTCTCATTGTCTGTCTCAAAATTGGTGCATACCTCTTTTTTATCCACCTTTTCAAAATAGACAGAATGGCCCTGGTCCCAGTAACTCCAAACCTCCACGTCCTCCTCCTCTTCTTCAATATCAAGTTTTTCGGTTTCCTGGGGCTGGCCGAAATATTGTTCAACCTCTTTGGTGCCGGCGCCGAATTTCAGGTCGCCAAAGCCAAGCTTGGGTTTAATTTCCAGTTTTTTTTGCATCGGATAATGTTTTAGGGATGGATAATCAATCAGGTATAGTACAAATATAAGCAGAAAATCTTGTTGAATTGGCCGTTCCGCTATTTAAAAGGGGAATCGGGCTCACTTGCCATGTGTTTATATACCAGCTTGTCGACCCACTTCGGGAACAGTTTGTTGAGCAACAAGGTCAGTTTTCCCTGTCGGGTCAGCACCAGGGAAGTTTTCCTTTGCACGACCGCGCGCATGATGTGCCCTGCGACCGTTTCGGCCGTCATCATCCGGCCTTCGTCCCTCGGACTTTCCCCCTGGGCTTTTCCGTCACCGGCCAGGGCCGTCCGGCGGATATTGGATGCCGTAAAACCCGGACAAGCGATCAGCACATGCAAGCCGGTCTTTCGGTTTTCAATGCGCAGGGACTCAAGAAAGCCCTGCAAGGCAAATTTTGATGCCGAGTACCCGGTCCGCGCCGGAAGCCCCTTAAACCCGGCCACGGAGGAGATCCCGACCACGCTACCCCCGGACTTCAGCAGCCAGGGCAGTGCAAAATGGGTGCAATAAACCGCCCCCCAGAAATTCACCTGCATGATGCGTTCCAGCACTTCCGGGCTGGAATCACTGAACAGCGCACGCATGGAAATCCCGGCATTGTTGATCAGCACATCCAGGCGACCAAATGATTCCACGGCCTGCCTGACCAGTTGCTCACAGTCCGCCTCCCTGCCCACATCCGCCCGCACCAGCAGGTAGCTGTCCGGCGCAAAGCCCGCACCGCTAACCAGGGCTTCCATCGGCTCCATCCTGCGGGCTGCCATTACCACCTTCATTCCGTGAGACAGTCCGGCAAGTGCCAGGGCGGCACCAATCCCTGAGGATGCCCCCGTAACAATCATCACTTTCCCCCTTAAACCCTTCATAATTCATTCCTTTCAGGCAAACCTAATATTTTTTTTTATTCATGCCGCATTGATTTTGCTACTTTTGTCTAAGCCAGGCAACGACGGGAAGACCCATCCGACGAAAAACCGAACCTATGCAACTAATAGAAGTACAGACGCGCGATACGGCCAGGGAGTTCCTGAAAGTACCGCGAATCATATACAGAGACGACAAAAACTGGATCAGCCACCTGGACAAGGATGTGGAGGCCACGTTTGATCCCGCGAAAAACCCGCTTTTCAAAACAGGGGAAGTGACCAGGTGGGTGCTGAGGGACAGCTCGGGCAGGCCGATCGGACGGGTTGCCGCATTTGTCAACCAGCAATTGGCAGATACCTTCAGGCAGCCTACCGGGGGGATTGGTTTTTTTGAGTGTATCAACGACAGGGATGCGGCTTTCCTCATGTTTGACCGCTGCAGGGAATGGCTGCAGAAAAGGGGAATGGAGGCCATGGACGGACCCATAAACTTTGGGGAGAAGGAGCGTTTCTGGGGCTTGCTCGTGGGTGGGTTCAACCGCCGTCCGACTTACCTGTTGAACTACAACCCCCCATACTACAGGGAACTTTTCGAAGCCTACGGGTTCAGGACCTTTTACGAGCAATTCGTATACCATATGGACGCCAATGTGAAGCTGCCACCCATCCTGGAGGAAAAATTCAAGCGGCTGATGAAAGCACAGGGATTTCGCTTTGAACACCTGAATATCAAACAGTTGGAAAAGTATGCCGAGGACTTCCTGACCGTATACAACAAGTCGTGGACCGGCACGCACAAGTTTTTCCGGCCAATGACCAAACCGGAAGCCTTGCAGACTTTCAGCAAAATGGAAGGCATCATCGACGAGGAACTGGTCGTGTTCGGTTACCGCGGGGAAGAACCGATCGCCTTTCTCGTTTGCATACCCGAACTGAACCAGTTATTCCGCTTTGTAAATGGCAAACTGGATCTATGGGGCAAGCTTAAGTTTTTATTTTACCGTCGGATGGGCAAGGCGCGCACGATACAGGGACTGGTGTTCGGGACCGTGCCTGACTATCGCAACAAGGGCGTGGAAAGCGGCCTCATTTTAACACTGAGGGACCTGGTTGTGCAAAAAAAATGGTACAAGGACATGTATATGAACTGGATCGGCGACTTCAATCCGAAAATGGCTAAGATTGTTGAGCACATCGGGGCAAAAAAAGCCTTCACGCTGATCACGTACCGCAAGTTGTTCGACGAAACCGCGGAATTTGAGCGGCATCCTTTGCTGGACTAATGATCACGGACCTTTCAGGGGCATGCCCGGACCTTCCAGGGGGCATCACGGACCTTTCAGGGGCATGCCCGGACCTTTCAGGGGTAAACCGGGCCGCTCACGGGCAAAAAGAAAAAAAAACTTTGCAATTTTAAGAAAGGCTGGTATCTTTGCACTCTCAAAAAACAACGGTCATTTCAATATTGAACAGGCGACTTGGTAGCTCAGCTGGTAGAGCACATCCCTTTTAAGGATGGGGTCCTGGGTTCGAGCCCCAGCCAAGTCACAAAAAACCCGGACCTTCAAGGCCCGGGTTTTTTTATGTTGTGACCGGTTAAAACGCGGCCATCAGCGACCGGGCTAAAACGCGGCCATCAGCAGGTCGATGTCCTGGTAAGGGAGCCCGAAGTACTCCCCGATGTACTGATTGGTCAGTATGCCATTGAACAGATACACCCCCTGTCGCACCCCCAGATCTTTCTTCAGCATGTTCTCCACCCCTCCTTCCTCACCAATGGCCAGCAGCACCGGAACGAAAAAGTTGCTGAATGCATAGGAAGCAGTGTGCGGTACCCTGGAAGCGATGTTGGGCACACAATAGTGGGTTACCCCGTGTTTCTGGAAAACGGGTTCAGAATGGTTGGTCACCTCGCTGGTCTCTACACACCCTCCCTGGTCAATACTTACATCCACCACCACACTACCATATTTCATCCGTCTGACCATGTCTTCGATCACCACAATGGGGGTACGGCCATAGGAGGAATGCAGCGCCCCGATGACTACATCGGCGGTCTTCAGCGCCTTGAGCAATACCTTGGGCTGAATAATGGAGGTAAAGATTCGTGTATTCAGGTTGTTCTGCAGGCGACGCAGCTTGTAAATGGAGTTGTCAAAGACTTTGACCATGGCGCCAAGCCCCATTGCGGCACGAACCGCGTACTCACCCACTGTACCGGCACCCAGGATAACGACCTCCGTCGGAGTGATCCCGGAAAACCCGCCAAACATGCGTCCCTTGCCAAATTTTTTATTGCACAGATATTCAGAGGCAATCAAAATTGAGGTATTCCCGGCGATTTCGCTCATGCTGCGTACCAGGGGAAAAGAGTTGGTCTTGTCACGGATGAACTCAAAGGCAGCCGCGGTGACCTTTTTTTTCACCAGGGCCTTGAAATACTCCTCTTTTTGCATCGGAAGCGCCAGGGAAGAAAGCACAACCTGGCCCGGTTTGACCAACTCAAGTTCCTTGTCGGTCAAAGGGCCAACTTTCAGAATGATGTTGGCCTTGAATACCTCCCCGTGTGAGTGGACCAGTTCACCGCCTGCATCGGCAAACTCCTTGTCCGGGAAAAATGCATTGTCGCCGGCCTTGGATTCGATCAGGATCTTGTGCCCGTTCTGCACCAGTACTGCCACCGCTTCGGGGGCCAGTGCAATGCGGTTCTCCTGATAGGTGGTTTCCCGGGGAATACCGATGACCAGGTTGTGCTTCTTTTTCCGCACCTCCAGCATTTCTTCCTGGGGCATGTACTGCCCGCCATGGCTAAACAATACGTAGTCTTTTCCTGAGCGTTCCATTACAAACAATTTTTTACAACCAGATTTTGACAAAGGATTCCCGGGGCCGTTCTCAGGCAGCCCCACTGTCAACTATGTCCTCAGGCGCCCCAGTCAACTATGTCCTCAGGCGCCCCCGCTGCCATCTGCACGGATAATGCGATGCCCTCCTTCCTCTGTCATATGTACCCTGCAGCATTCATCCGGGATCAGATGCTCCAGCTTTTCGGGCCACTCCATGAAACAAAAGTTACCAGAATAAAAGTAATCCTCATATCCCAGGTCAAACACTTCCTCAAGTTTTTTAACCCGATAAAAATCAAAATGATAAACCGCCTCTCCCGCAGGAATCCGGTACTCGTTGATCAGGGAGTACGTCGGACTGCTGACCACATCCTGCACACCAAGGTGCTGGCAAATGGCCTTAATAAACGTGGTCTTGCCCACGCCAAGCTGGCCGTAAAACGCAAATACCCTGTGGTCAGGAAATCCTGCCAACAGCTTCTCCCCGACTGCTAATAGCTCATCGGGCCGGGTGATATAAAATTCAATTTCCCTGCCCATCCTAAGGTTATTTGGCCTTCAGGTACACAAAGGGCACCATCATTTCGTCCATCGACACCCCTCCGTGCTGAAAAGTATTCTTGTAATAATTCACGTAATAGTTGAAATTATTCGGATAGGCAAAGAAGTTGTTCTCCAGTGCAAAAATATAACTTGAGCTGACCGACTCTCTCGGCAGAAACGCATCGGCCGGGTTCCTGACCTCGAACACCTCGCCTGCATCGTATTGAAGGTTTCGTCCCGTCTTGTAACGAAGATTGGTGTTTGTGTTCTTATCCCCCACAACTTTTGTCGGATTGTTCACCTTGATCGAGCCGTGGTCGGTGGTCAGCAGGATGCTAATTTTCCTTGAAGCCAATGCACGGATGATCTCCCAAAGCGGAGAATGCTCAAACCAGCTGACGGTAAGTGAGCGGTAAGCGGCTTCGTCATCGGCCAGTTCTTTCAGCACTTCCATTTCGGTGCGTGCATGGGAAAGCATGTCGACAAAGTTGTAAACCAGGATATTAAGCGGGGCCCCAAGGTAGTTGTTCAGCTGTTCGCTGAGTTTCTTCCCGGCTCCCATATTCAGTATTTTGTGGTAATGGAACCTCGCGTCGACCCGGAGCCTTTTCAATTGCTCTGCCAGCAAATCAGACTCAAATTGGTTTCTGGGACCCTCATCCGACTCCCCTGTCCAAAACCTGGGATATTTCTTCTGAATCTCACTCGGCATCAGTCCGGCAAAGAACGCATTCCGCGCATACTGTGTGGCCGTGGGCAGGATGCTGAATACCATCTCTTCCCTTACCACCCGGTAAAACTCACTTATAAGCGGCTGCAATACTTTCCACTGGTCGTACCTCATGTTATCAATAAGGATGATGAAAAGGTTCCCCTCCTGTTTGATAACCGGCAGGCAGCGGTCCCTGAACAGGGTATGGGACAGCACAGGGGACTCGTCACGTCCGCTGGTTTTCACCCAATCCAGGTAATGGTCTGCCACAAAACTTGAGAACACCCTGTTGGCTTCCATTTTCTGCATGCGAAAAATTTCCTTCAGGCTATTATCCTGCAGCTTCTCCAACTCCAACTCCCAGTATACGAGCTGGCGGTAGACTTCCTTCCATTCATCGGGATCAAGACGGGAATTAATCTGCATGCCGAGCTGCCGGAATTCCTGTTGATAAGCCTGGGTCGTTTTCTCACCGATCAGCTTCTTGTTCTCCAGGTTCTTTTTTATCGACAAAAGGATCTGGTTGGGGTTGACAGGCTTGATCAGGTAGTCGGAAATATTGCTCCCGATTGCGTCATTCATAATGGACTCTTCCTCGCTTTTGGTAATCATCACCACCGGAAGTCCCGGCCGCATCGCTTTGATCCGGGACAGGGTCTCCAGTCCGGAGAGGCCAGGCATGTTCTCATCCAGAAAAATGATATCAAAAAGTCTTTCCTTGATCATATCCAGGGCTTCCCCCCCGCTGTTCGTGGTATAAACCTCAAACCCCCTGTCCCTTAAAAAGATCACATGTGGCTTGAGCAGGTCTATTTCATCATCGGCCCAAAGAATGGAAGTACTCATGTAGTTTTTCGGTTAATACGGGTGTTAAGAAGAAAACCGGACAAGGACCGGTTCGGCATACTGTCTAACGTAAAATACGATCTGGATAATATCCGCAGGGCAAAACAAATTTAACGAAAAAATACCGATATTTGATGC
>SLNU01000174.1 GCA_007132865.1 Bacteroidales bacterium
TAAAATTTCTATCCATATGAGCTATGATTTGATTGTGTTGGGCAGCGGGCCGGGAGGCTATGTGGCTGCCATCCGGGCTTCCCAGCTTGGGATGAAGGTGGCCGTTGTCGAAAAAGCCGAGTTGGGGGGTATCTGCCTGAACTGGGGATGCATCCCAACGAAGGCACTGCTTAAAAGCGCACAGGTGTTTGAATACCTGCAGCATGCTGCAGATTACGGCGTGTCGGTGAGCGGTACCCCGGCAGCAGACATGCCGGCCATGGTAAAACGCAGCCGCGAGGTGGCTGCAGGGATGAGCAAGGGCATACAGTTTTTGTTCAAGAAAAACAAGATTGAGGTCCTGGAAGGCCATGGGAAATTGCTTCCCGATAAAAAAGTGGAGGTAAAGGGGGAAGACGGCAAAGCCACAACCCATGAGGCAAAACACATCATCATTGCCACTGGTGCCCGCAGCCGCCAGTTGGACAACCTGAAGCAGGACGGCAAAAAGATCATCGGATACCGTGAGGCCATGGTACTCGAAAAGCAGCCCGAATCCATGGTCGTGGTCGGATCGGGTGCCATTGGGGCAGAGTTTGCCTATTTCTACAATGCCATTGGAACGAAGGTTACCCTGGTGGAATTCATGCCCAACCTGGTCCCGCTCGAGGATGAGGAGGTTTCAAAGCAACTGGAGAGGTCTTTCAAAAAAGCCAAAATGAAGGTCATGACCTCCAGCTCGGTGGAGAAGGTCGACACCAGCGGCAAAAAATGCCAGGTGCTGATCAAAACACCTAAGGGTGAGGAAACCGTCGAGGCCGATGTGGTACTTTCGGCCGTGGGCATCACGCCGAATGTGGAGGGAATCGGACTTGAAGAAGCCGGGATCAAAACCGAGAAGGGAAGGATCGTGGTGGACGAGTTTTACAAAACCAATGTGGAAGGCTATTACGCCATCGGCGACGTCATTCCGGGTCCGGCCCTGGCCCACGTGGCCTCGGCAGAGGGCATCCTCTGTGTGGAAAAGATCGCCGGACACCATCCCGAGCCGATGGACTACAACAACATCCCCGGCTGTACCTATACTTCACCGGAAGTGGCCTCCGTAGGCTATACCGAAAAGGCAGCCAAAGAGGCCGGATACGAGCTGAAGGTGGGTAAATTCCCGTTTACCGCTTCAGGCAAGGCCAACGCTGCAGGCAGCAGGGACGGATTCGTGAAGGTGATCTTCGATGCAAAATACGGGGAGTTGCTTGGGGTGCACATGATCGGCGCCAATGTAACGGAGATGATCGCAGAGGCGGTGGTCGCCCGCAAGCTGGAAACCACCGGGCACGAACTAATCAAGGCGGTGCACCCCCATCCGACAATGTCGGAAGCCATCATGGAGGCGGTTGCCGCGGCCTATGGCGAGGTGATCCATATCTGACCGCATGATGAAGATCTTACAAACAGGGTTTAACGGACTCCTGATCATTGAGCCCAGGTTATACCGGGACGAACGTGGTTATTTTCTTGAATCCTGGAACCAGGAGGCGTTTGCGGAAGTGGGGCTGAACTTACCTTTTGTGCAGGACAACCAATCGGGGTCGGTAAAGGATGTGATTCGTGGGCTGCACTTCCAGGTCCCCCCTTTTGAGCAGGGCAAGCTGGTGCGTGTCGTGGCGGGATCCGTATTGGATGTGGCGGTGGATCTTAGAAAAGCCGAACCCACACTTGGCAAGCACTTCCGAATGGTCCTGGATGCCGCCTCCGGAAAAATGCTTTACATCCCCCCGGGCTTTGCACACGGTTTCCGCACCCTGGAAGACGGAACCGTGTTTGCCTACAAATGCACAAAGCCTTACCATGCGGACTCAGACCGGGTGATCCGTTGGAACGATCCCTCCCTGGCGATCGACTGGGGCATTGCAGATCCCCTGGTCTCGGAGAAAGACCGGAAAGGACCCTTGTTCAGTGCGTTCGACAATCCTTTCTGAGCATGTTATTGGTCCGGTGTGGGCCCCAGGCCGGTGCGAAAGCTACAGGCTGATGCTGGTAAGTAATTCGAACCTGTATTTTCCGGTGTCCGGACGGTAACTGATGCGTGTCCCGATATTCATTGGGGCAAAGAACCTCAGCGGGTGCAGATTGCCCATCAGTTCCACACCATAAGTGCTCAACTCCCGCTTCACGGTAACCGGTTCCTGGTTTGCCAACAGGGTGCTTGACAAGAAGGCATGGTCGTAGAACAGGGTGGCTGACAAGCGCTTGAGGTAGAATATCCCTGGGATGTTCAGGTCTGGATGAATCAATGGCAGTGCATAATCTGCCATCAGGACCATGGCCTGGTCGTCCCGCTCACCCGTAATCCCACGTGGATAGCTTATTAAGCCCGGAAAAGAGTAATTGATGGTATTGGTCAGGCGGGCCCCCGGCTGGCGTTTCTGGTAGGAAGCCGCCAGGCGCAGGCTATGGTGCCGTGCCAATCCCGGAAACAGGGCATTCAGCCTTGCGGCGAAGATCCACCCCATGTCCCCGGAAATCGGGGTATGGCGGTACTGCAGATCCACCGACTGCCCCCAGGGAGTTCGGATGTCCCGGGGAACGGACCGCCGTTGCCAAAAGGCAGTCAGGCGGTACTCCAGCGTCTGCATTTGGTTGTCATTGAAAAAGGAGGGCGTGTCGGCGGCTGACACGGCCTGGATGCGGGAAGTCCTCACAGAAGGGTTGACCCCGAAAAAGAAAGGGCCCTTGCGGAAGCTGAGCGGCAGGCTGGCCCCGAAACGAAGTGTTTTCTCCCGCCACAGGAAAGGCTCCGGATCAGATTCCCCCCTTTGAAACCAGGAGCGGCTAAGGCCTGTTTCTGCCCGTAGGTCAAGTACCGGGTACAAGCCGTAATACCTGTATTGCAAATAAAACTTCCCCAACTCCTCATTCAGGTCATACTCATAGCCCAGGCTGGCGACCGAGGTGCTGAGCATGTTTTGCGACATCAGCGAAAAGCCGGGCGTGACCTCCAAATTGTCCACGTCCACCGAAAAAGGACCCCAACTATGGAAATTAAACAAGTTGGGAAACTTGTAGTAGGGCAAGCTCAGGTATTCATGACGCGGAACCTGGCTGCGTGTGACCACGCCAGCCTCCTGAGCTGTCAGCGCCTCGTACCACCTGACGGAATGGTCTTCCACCTGTTCGAGCGGGACTTGGTCGATAGAGCCGGGGTCGGACCTGGCCACCCGGTATCCCATGGACGAATAGGCTGACCAGAGCATGTGCTGTCCATCCGGGGAGACCGCCGCATCCAGGGCCCCAAACGGGGAGGACACCCACATTTCCACTTCCCGCGTCTGCAGGTCCAGGGCGTACACATTGTCCAGCCCGGAAAAGGCCCCGTTGAAAAGGAGTTTGCCCGGGGAAAGATACATGGGACGGGAGATCTCGGTATGTCCCGCATGGAACAGGGTAATGAAACCATCCGTATCCCCGCCGGTCATCACGATGCGCTTGCCCTCCTCGTCCAGGGCGATGGCAAACACATGCCTGCCGTCTGCATGCCAGGCGGGCATCATCAGGAAGTCGTTTCCGGGTGTGACAAAGCGGTCCAGCGGCATGCCACTGATGGCATCAATGACCACGATGGCGTATTGGTTCTGATCGGTCACTTCGGTCACGGCCACCTTGCTGCCATCGGGCGAAACGGCCGGGGCAAAATAGCGGGTCTTGCTTGTCAGTTTTCTTTTTTTGCCGGAGGCCATGTCGAAAACATGTACCTCTGACCAGCTGCGGTGCTCCCAGCGGGGATCGGGCCGCAGCTCCGCCCACACCACCACGCTGCCGTTTGAAGAGAAAAACGGGGCCTGGTAAAATCCGGGGGTGAACAGTTTTCTTTCATTGCCCAGGAGGTCCATCAACACCACCCGCGGAATATCCCCGAGTCCGGTTCTCAGGGCGATGAACATACTGTCGCCAACAAAGGAAAGTTCACGGTAACTGGTGAACAGCCTTTTGTCGGGTGAGATAACTTCATGGTCTGTATAGTCTTGGGCCTCCAGCTGCCTGGTCCAATGATCTTCCAAAGCCGTGAAGGTCTCCCGGTACAACCCACTTTGATTAAGACCGGTTTCCCTTCTGAGCGCAATGTTAAGGGGAGTAATCATATAAGGCCTGCGGGCGACGTACTCCATGACCTTGTCCCACAAATCCGCCCCGTGATGCACACGGGACCCTGCCACCAGCTGGTAACCAAGTTCGTAATAATTGGGCACATGGTCCCGGAAGGAGCCCAGCAGCGCCTTGTCAAACGAGTAGATGCCCTTTTCCAGGACCTGGGCCCGCAGCCCCTGCTCAAAAGCAGGAATCCGTCCCCTTCCGCCTGGGGTCAGGGCCGTCTCGGCCACAACGGCATCCCCCTCCATCCACCAAAGCGGATAGAACAGTCCGACCATAATCCCTGTTGCCTGCTCCCCCAGCAGCAGAGTCAGCAGCCGCGTGATGCCCTGGTTCAGCTTGTCGATCTGCACCACATGCCGGAATTCGTGTATGGCCAGTCCTTCGAGCCAGTCAGATCCATCATTGGTAGCCGGGGGATTGGTGAACATTTCCAGGCGGGCCGGTGCCCAGCTTACAAAGCCGTTGGAAATCACCGTCTGGCTGTGTATGATCACGGATACCTTGCGGGGCTGGTGCCCCAGGCTGTTGCTTCCCAGTTCATAGGCATATTCCAGCACATCGGCAATATAGCCTGCCTGTTCTGCGTAATTCTCCGGGAAGATCAACTGAAAATTCTCCGTACGGATCTGCTTCCAGCGAAGGGAAGCCGGATCCTGGCCCCAGCTGAAGAATTGTGCGTTTGCCGGCAACGAAGAACCAGGAAGCAGGCCTGAAAGCAAGCCAAAAAGTACGACCGGAATAAAAAAATTACAGACCCGTTTTTTCATCGCATACGTTCAAGATCACACCCATTCACTGGTCCCCGAAATGCTGCCATAGCGGATCTCCTTCCGGTGGCGGTGCAACGATTTCAAGCCTTTGTTTGCTCACCGGATGCACGAATGCCAGGGACCTGGCATGCAGATGGATGCTGGCATCCTGGTTGGAGCGGGGGAAGCCATATTTCAGGTCCCCTTTTATCGGACAGCCAATGGCCGCCAACTGGGCACGGATCTGGTGGTGACGCCCGGTTAGCAACTCAACCTCCAGCAGGTAATAACGGTCACTGCTGCCCAGTATACGGTAATTCAGTACGGCGTTTTTGGCCCGGGGCGCATCCTCTGTGCAGACGTAAGACTTGTTCTGCTTTTCGTTTTTTGCCAGGAAGTGCTCCAGCTGTCCCTCCGTTTCCGGTGGTTTTTCGGCCACCACGGCCCAGTACTTCTTTGACAACTGGTGCTGCCTTAGCATTTCGTTGATACGGGCCAGGCCCTTGGAGGTCCGCGCAAAGATCACCAGTCCGCTGACCGGCCTGTCAATCCGATGGGCCACGCCCAAAAAGGCCGCTCCCGGCTTGTTGTATTTGACGCGGATATACTCCTTTACGACATCCGACAAGGGGACGTCACCCGTCTTATCGCCCTGTACGATCTCTGAAGGGCGCTTGTTGACGATGATGTAGTGATTGTCTTCGAATAGCACACGCTGCTCAAAGCGTGCAACCGGATCTGTGGGTTTGTCTGCCATGAAAATGCGCCGGCAATTAAAACGGCCAAAAATTGTTGTCGTACCAAACCTGCTCGGTGAGCTGCGTGTTCAAATCGATCAGCAATTTGAGATGCCCCTTTTCCCAATTGGCCAGCCAGTCGTACAATTCCTTCTCGTTTGGATCCACAGCCTCCTGGGCGCGGGCTGAATAGACCTCGACAGACTTGTTCTCCATGTCGATGGCGGCCGAGATCGCGGCGGCCTCGAACCCGGCACCGGAAATCTCCTTGATGACAGAATCAGTCAGGATGGTATTTGCAATGCTGTCGTCCACTGAGGCCCTGTCAAGTTCGTTCTGGTCGAACTTTCCCGTTTTATGGTAATGAGAGAGTTGTTTTTGCAGGAACTCAATATGCAGCTGCTCCTCATCGGCCATTACATTGAAGATCTTTTTGACCCCTTCGCTGGTGGTCTGCTCCGCAACCTTTGCATAGAGCGCCTTGCCTCTGGCTTCCATGATAACTGCTTTTTTCAGGACATCGGTAACCGTGTTTGAAGTCATATCGAATGATTTTATTGGTTCATATTGGGTTTTCGCTTCTGCTAAACAAATTTAGGCTTTTTAATACAAAGACGGCTTTCCGGGGCCCAAAATAAAAGTGTATTTTTGTCGGAAACCCCTTACATTATGGAGTGGGCAGTTGAAAAAGCCGTCGTGGAACTTTACCGGAACTGGAGCGGGCAAGCCCCTTCAAGACTGGTACCGTTGCCGCCGTCGGGTTCGAACAGGCAGTATTTCCGCCTGCTGGGAGATGGCGGACCGGTCATTGCGGCATTCAACCCGGATGTCCGGGAAAACAACGCCTTTCTATACCTGAGCAGGCATTTTGCAGGCAAAGGGCTTCCCGTACCTAAGGTCCTGGCCGCTGAAGAGGGAGATGCCCATTGCTATCTGCTGACCGACCTGGGAGATACGAGCCTTTTCTCGCTGCTGCCCGCACAGGCAGATGACCGCGGTTTTTCGGACGAGATTATCCGACTCTATAAAAAAACCATTGACTGGCTGGCGGTTTTCCAGGTAAAGGGAGCCGACGGACTGGACTTTGGCGTCTGCTATCCACGGCACGCATTCGACCGGCATTCGATGATGTGGGACCTGAATTACTTTAAGTATTACTTCCTGAAGCTAAGTGGGGTCCCGTTCGATGAGCAGAAACTGGAAGACGA
>SLNU01000092.1 GCA_007132865.1 Bacteroidales bacterium
GAGATGTTGTTCAGGATGCTGGCCGTTTCATTCATCTCGACCATGAAGGTGGATTCGCCCGAGGAGATATTGTCGGAGGCGCCCACCCTGGTGAAGATCTTGTCGACCAATCCGATTTTCGCAGAATCAGCGGGGACAAAGCTACCCATTTGCGCCATTAACACGATCAGGGCGGTCTGCCTCAGCAAGGCGGATTTACCTGACATATTCGGCCCTGTGATCATCAGGATTTGCTGCTTCTCCGTATCAAGGAACACATCATTGGCCACATATTCCTCCCCGGGAGGCAGCTGCCTCTCAATCACCGGATGCCTCCCTCCCTTGATATCCAGGGCATACGTATCATTGATTGTCGGCCTTGTATACTTAAGCCGCCCGGCCACCCCTGCGAAGCAAAGCAGGCAGTCCAGCTTCCCGATGACCGAGGCATTCTGCTGCACCGGCTGCACGAATTCCGCAACGGCCTCCACGAGCGCATTGAAAAGGATCTCCTCCAGCCGCAGAATCTTTTCCTCGGCGCTCAGGATCTTTTCTTCATAGGTCTTCAGCTCCGGGGTAATGTAACGCTCGGCATTGGCCAGGGTCTGCTTCCGGTGCCAGTCTTCCGGTACCTTGTCCTTGTGGGTGTTGGTCACCTCCAGGTAATAGCCAAATACATTGTTGAAAGAAATTTTTATGGAAGGAATGCCCGTGCGTTCGATTTCCCGGAGCCGCAATTCAGCCAGGTAATCCTTGCCGGAATAGGCGATGCTGCGCAGCTCATCCAATTCTTCAGACACCCCGTCGGCCATCACGTTGCCCTTGGTGATCAGCGCGGATGGTTCGGGCTTGATCTCGCGGGCGATCCGTTCACGGATGGCATCACATGGATCCAGCAGGCGGGCATATTCCCTGAGGGGTTTGGAGTCTGACTCCAGGCACAATTCCCGCAGGGGCCCAATGACATCCAGGGCTTTGCGTATCTGCAGCACCTCCCTGGGGTTTGCCTTCCCCACAGCGATTTTCGAGATCAGGCGTTCCAGGTCGCCCACCTGCCCGATCAGGTCTGACAAGAATTCTGCCATATCAGGGTTTTCCAGCAAATAGCCTACCACATCGTGCCGTTCAGAGATCAGGTCCTTGTCCTTCAGCGGTAAAAGAATCCACCTCCTCAGCATCCGACCGCCCATCGGGGATATCGTTTGGTCAAGCACTTCCAGCAGGGTGGTGGCGTTGTCATTGACCGAATGGACGATCTCCAGATTTCGAATGGTGAACTTATCCAGCCAGACCGATTTGCGTTCATCGATGCGGGATATCTTGTTGATATGACTAAGCTGGTCGTGGCGGGTCTCCCCAAGGTAGTGCATCACCGCCCCGGCGGCAATGATCCCCTGGTCCAGAACCTCTATCCCGAACCCTTTCAGGGAAACCGTCCCGAAGTGCTTAAGCAGCACATCGTCTGCAAAATCCCGGGTAAAAGCCCAGTCATCCAGGGTGGTGGTATGGTACTTACCTGGGAAGGCCGATTGCAGCACTTTTTGTTGTCCCCTTTGCACCACCACCTCACTGGGACGAAACCCCTGCAACAACTTATCAATGTATTCGGCCCCGCCCTGGTCGGTCAGGAACTCCCCGGTTGACACATCCAGGAATGCCACCCCGGTCTGTCCGTCAGAAAAATGCACGGCCGCCAGGAAATTGTTCTCCTTGTGATCGAGGACCTTGTCACTGAAAGCAATTCCCGGGGTAACCAGTTCCGTGACTCCGCGCTTTACGATCGTTTTCGTCTGTTTGGGGTCCTCCAGCTGCTCGCAGATGGCAACGCGCTGTCCGGCTTTGACCAGTTTGGGCAAATAAGTATCCAAAGCATGGTGAGGGAAACCGGCCAACTCAACAAACGAGGCAGCTCCGTTGGCACGGCGGGTCAGGACGATCCCAAGAATGCGGGAAGTCAAAATGGCATCTTCCCCGAAAGTTTCATAGAAGTCCCCCACCCTGAAAAGCAACAAGGCGTCCGGATGTTTGGCCTTGATGCCGTAGTACTGCTTCATCAAGGGTGTTTCGACCTGATCTGCTGGTTTCCTGCCCAATGTTTTCTTGTTAGGTGACAAGGAAAAGGGGCTTGTCGATAAACGATTCATACACCGGCCTCAGCCGGTCAATATTGTAATGTTTCTCCAAGTCGATCAGCTTCTTTGTGCTGCTGATGATGTCTACCGGAATGTTGTCATACCGGCCGTTCTTCAGGATCACCAGCCTGCCGTGTATTCCTTTCAGAATAAGGTCGAGGGCCAGGTTTCCATAGGCCATGGGCACAATGCTGTCGATGGCATCCGGATCCCCTGAACGCACCAGGTAGCCCAGGTGCTGGTTGATGGTCTCCACCCTTTTGCCGTTGTTGTACGCCGGACTCAATTCCTTGATCTTGGCGGATACGGCATCGCCTATCCCACCCAGCTTGGCATGGCCGTACATATCCGTTTCCGCATTGGTAAACATCATGTCCACCCCCTCAAAGGTCGCCCCTTCCGAGACCAGGACCACGGAGTACTTGCTCGGATTCTGCGCACGGTCCTCCACCAGCAGCTCAGTGAGCCGGTCCACCGAAAACTTGAACTCAGGGATTACGCAGCGGTTTGCAGCCCCGGCCATGGTCGGCAAAAGCGCGGTGAAGCCCGCATAGCGGCCGAAAACCTCCATCACCAGGATGCGCTCATGGGAACCCGCCGAGGTGCGCAGCAGATTGGTCATATGGATGGTGCGGGTAATGCAGGTGCTGAAACCGATGCAATAGTCCGTACCCGGAACATCATTGTCCATCGTTTTCGGGATCGCAACAACCTTGACCCCCTCCTGGTACATCCTCACCCCGTAACTTAGGGTGTCGTCGCCCCCTATGGGGATCAAAAAGTCGATACCTAGAAAACCAATGTTCTTCAACACCTCGGGGGTGAGATCATTGATTTCTGCATTGTATTCTTCCTTCAAATGCTCCGGGACATGCCTGGCCGGGACATGGCTTGGCCGGGTACGTGAGGTGTGCAGGAAAGTGCCCCCGGTGCGGCCGGCCTTGTTTACAATATCCTCTGTCAGCTCCGTGTAATTCAATCTGTTGTCAAACTGCTCGTCACGGATGAGCTCCATTAGTCCGGCCCAGCCACGTCGCAGCCCCAATACACGGTAACCCTCTCTCAATGCGCGGATGGTGATCGCACGAATGGCCGGATTCAGTCCCGGCACATCGCCACCACCCGTTAAAATCCCAATTGTTCCCTTGACCTTTTTGTTGTTCATCTTATAAGTTTGTTAAACATTTATGTGCGTGCATTTATCCCCATAAAAATAGGTATTTCCAGCGAAAGCACGGCTCTTTTTCACGAAAACACATGGGTTTTTCAGGAATTATCAGATGATTGCAGGGCCTGACCCGGCAGGCAAAACCGCGTGGAATTATGTAGCTTTGCAATAGAAAGAAAAAATGACTCACAAAACCCTGTCCCATGGAAACCTTCACGATATATAACCCGGTAAAACTTCATTTTGGCAGCGGGGTCCTTTCCGGACTCGGCAAGGCTGCCGGTGCTTTTGGCAAGAAAGCCTTGCTGGTGTACGGAAAGGGTTCGGTTAAGTCCAACGGCGCATACGACGAGTGCACCGCCGCTTTGCGACAAGCCGGGATTACCCTCTATGAATACGGGGGGATCAAACCCAACCCCGTCATAGAGGATGTAGACCAGGCCGCGGCACTGGGCAGGGAGAAGGAGGTCGATATGGTAATTGCCGTTGGCGGGGGCAGTGTGATCGACAGTGCCAAAGTCATATCGATCGCCATTCCGGCCAGCCACTCCGCCTGGGAGTTCATGGAAGGTGTCCGCAAGCCCGCTGCGGGACTGCCCCTGATCGCCATCCTGACCCTGGCCGCCACGGGAACGGAAATGAATCATTACGCGGTCATACAGCATGATGCCCTGAAAAAGAAGATCGGCTACGGACACAGGCTGATGTTCCCCCACCACAGTTTTCTGGATCCCGGTTTTACATTGAGTGTACCGGCACATCATACCGCCTATGGGATTGTGGACCTGGTCGCCCACTCCCTGGAGGCCTGGTTCGGGGAAGGAGAGGCCAGTTTGTCGGACCGTTTTATCCTGGCCATCATACAGGAAGCCATGCAATACGGACCAATGCTGATGAAGGACCTGGAAAACCCCGACCTGAGGGCGCGCATCATGTATGCCGCAACCTGCGCGCTGAACGGCATGACGACACCGGGCAAGAAATCGCAGGACTGGGGCGTGCACGGGGTCGGACATTGCCTCAGCGTGCTGTGGGACATCCCTCACGGGGCCTCCCTGTCTATCGCCTACCCGGCCTGGCTGGAGCTGCAGAAAGGCAGGATCCCGGACCGGATAACAGACCTGGGCAAATCCCTTTTCGGCACAACGACAACCGCCGGGACGATTGCCGGATTCAAAGACTTCTTTACAGGGCTCAACAGCCCGTTGAGACTTGGTCAGCTTGGGATCCATCCGACAAAAAAAGAGATGGACGAACTGGTAAAAGTGATGGGGTCCAATGGGGTAGACGGACTGGCACACAAGCTTAGCGGGCAGGATCACCGGGCACTCGCGGAGATGATGCTGTAGTCCCGGCAAACAACGATGGACCCTGCAAACAAATCCGGACCCCTCGTTGTTGTATATCGAAAAGCAGACCAATGAAAATATTTATATTATTGTCTGGACTATTGTTTTCTTCCTGCAGCCAGCCCGCTGCCGGTGACCTTCAATCTCAAACCGAACACGATATGAATGCAGCATACAGCAAATCCATTGCATGGGCCACATTCGGAAGCGGGTGCTTCTGGTGCAGTGAAGCCATTTTCAATCGGCTCAATGGGGTCTCCGGGGTGAGTCCCGGTTATGCCGGGGGCAGCACGGAGAACCCGACCTATACGGAGGTGAAAACGGGCAATACCGGACATGCCGAGGTGATCCAGGTGGAATTTGACCCTTCGGTGATTTCATATCTCCAACTGCTCGAGGTCTTTTTCAAAACCCATGACCCCACGACCCTGAACCGGCAGGGAGCCGATGTGGGCACACAGTACCGCTCCGTGATTCTTTACCATGACGATGGACAGAAAGCGGTTGCACAAACGGTGAAGGAACGACTGAACGGCGCAGGGATATGGGATGACCCCATCGTAACCGAGATTAGTCCCCTGAAAACCTTTTACGTAGCAGAGGACTACCACCACAACTATTTTGAGAAAAACCCCAACCAGGGGTATTGCCAGTTTGTGGTCCGGCCCAAGGTTAAAAAGTTTGAAAAGCAGTTTGAAGAACTGCTGAAGGAGTAGGGGCGCAAACCCAACAAGACCCGGGCGGTATTGCCGAAAGCGATTCCCGTGGTGATACTGGCCTGTATTGCCCGGGTCAATTAATACTGGCGCGGTGGACTTCCCCCGTGCGGACCGCGCGGCCTGACCGGCTGCTCCAGCAACCAGCTGACCACCGAAAGGATAATGCTGAAAAGCAGGGCCCACCAAAAGTTGGCTACTTCAAAGCCCCGGACGATGTAGGCGGCCAGCTGGATGATGAAGGCATTGATCACCAGCAAAAACAGCCCCAGGCTCATCACGGTGACCGGGATGGTCAGGATCACCAGGATGGGTTTCAGCAGCGCATTCAGCAGCGCCAGCACAAAAGCCACCACGATGGCCGTAGTAAACGGCTCCACACTTACCCCACCAAGCAGGTAAGCACTGATGAATACGGCAAACGTTGAGATCAGGACCTTGAAGAGAAAGTTCATAAGCTGGCTTTTTTAATCAATGAATTTTTGCAGGGACGCCATTATCTTCTCGGTACTCCCCTTGTTTTCTTCCACGTAACTGCTGCATACCCGCGATGCCTGCTGTAGCTTTGCGGGCTCAGAAAGCAGGTTTTGTACCCCTTGCAGGAGGCCTTGCTTGTCAGATACCGGGAATGCGCCTCCCCTCTTCACAAGTTCAACCGCCTCGGCGAAACGTTTGTAAATCGGACCAAAAAATACGGGTGCGCCAAAAGTGGCCGCTTCCAGAATGTTGTGGATCCCTTTCCCGAACCCACCACCCACGTATGCCAGGGTGGCAAACTGGTAAAGCTGTGAAAGCAGACCGATGCGGTCAACGATCAACACCCGTTTGTCACGGGGGAATGCATCCGCACCCGTGAGCGAAGAGAACAGAACAGCCGTGTTACCAAATCCCCGGAGCAGGCGATCGATTCCCGGCGCAGTGATCTCGTGCGGGGCAATCAGCATATGCATCCCTATATCTGAATTGCGGAACAGATGCAGAAGCAAGTCTTCATCATCGGGCCAGGTGCTCCCTGCCACCAGCACAGGTATTTTGTCAGACAAATCCTGCAATTGCGGGAACGCCTGCGGACGCTGGCCAATCAAGGCCACCCGGTCAAAGCGGGTATCCCCGCTGACAGAGACATTCTGAATGCCAATGCCCCTGAGAAGTTCCAGTGAATCCCTGTTCTGCACAAAGAACCAGGACACCTTCCCCAATTGCCTGCGGGACCACCTTCCGTACCAACGGAAAAAATGCTGCCCGGGGCGAAAGATGGCGGAAACCACCACCACCGGAATTTCCCGTTCCTCCATCGCACGTATATAGTTGAACCAGTACTCGTATTTTACAAATATGGCCAGCTGTGGCTTCCAGATATCCAGAAAACGACGGGCATTGCCTTTGGTATCCAAAGGAAGATAGTGTATATGATCAGCTCCCTGGTAGTTTTTCCGGACCTCGTAGCCCGATGGGGAGAAAAAGGTCAGCAATATCCTGTGGCCGGGATGATTCCTCCGAAATGCCTCGATCACCGGCCGCCCCTGCTCAAACTCCCCGAGGGAGGCGCAGTGAAACCAAAGCAATGGTCCCGGAGCAGCCCCCCGCTGCTTTGTCATGAGCGCAAGCCAGTCTTTTCTCCCTGCACACCATTGCCTGGCCTTGACAGAAAACAAGGCAGCCACCCGGATGGAAATGCCAAGAGAGCGGATCAGAAAATGGTACAGAAATCCCGTCATTGTTTAACGCACAGCAGACCACCCCAAAGATACATTAATAAGCCGGATTCCTGTGGTCGACATTCAGGCAGGGCTGCAATTTATCCAGGCACGGGACTGTCCCGAGCAAAAACTTTTTATCTTTGTGGCGTTCCAATAAGATACTGCATAAAAATTCCACTGCTTGATGAGAAAGATCCACATGGTTGACTTAAAAAGTCAATATGAAAAAATTCAGTCTGAAATCGATTCCGCCGTTCTGGACGTAATACGCTCCACCCAGTATATCAACGGACCGGAGGTCAAACATTTTCAAAAAGACCTGGAGGATTACCTCGGGGTCAGGCATGTCATCCCATGCGCAAATGGTACGGATGCCCTGCAGGTGGCGATGATGGCGTTGGACCTGAAGCCCGGTGACGAGGTCATCACCACATCCTTCACCTTTGTGGCCACCGTGGAGGTCATTGCCTTGCTGGGTCTGACTCCCGTGCTGGTGGATGTACTTCCCGACACTTTCAACATTGATCCGGAGGCGGTCAGAAAGGCCATCACACCGAAAACCAAGGCAATTGTTCCTGTACACTTATTCGGACAATGTGTCCACATGGAGCCATTAATGGAAATTGCGGAGGAGAAAGGGCTGTTTCTCATTGAAGACAACGCCCAGGCAATTGGTGCGGATTATATCTTCCCCGATGGCCGCCGGAAAAAAGCAGGCACCCTTGGACACATTGGCTGCACCTCCTTTTTCCCGTCCAAAAACCTTGGCTGCTACGGGGATGGAGGAGCCATCTTCACCAATGACGGAGACCTGGCCAGCCGCATGCGGGTAATCGTGAACCATGGCATGGAAGTGCGGTATTACCATGATTCCGTCGGGGTAAACTCCCGCCTGGACAGCATTCAGGCGGCCATTTTAAGGCTGAAACTGCGCCATTTGGACGAATATGCAGAGGCACGCAGGAAGACTGCCGCAATCTACGACAAGGCATTTCAGGGACATCCAGGGATTACCACCCCGGCAAGAAGCGAATTCTCCACCCATGTGTTTCATCAATACACCTTGAAAACAAAGGGCATTGACCGCTTCAAGCTTCAGGAGTTTTTAAACCAACGGGAGGTCCCCGCAATGGTCTATTACCCGGTCCCGATGCATATGCAGAAGGCCTACCGGGATGCCAGGTACAGGGAGGGCGATTTCCCGGTCAGCGAGGCCCTTAGCCAGGCGGTAATCAGTCTGCCCATGCATACAGAGTTGGACAATGAACAGCTGGCCCATATTACCGGGGCGGTGTTGGACTTCTTCAAACAATAAGCCTTCGACAGATGAAAGAAGAAAAAGGCTATTCCAGCCACCCGACGGCTGTCATCGACCCCGGATGCACCATCGGGAAGGGAACCAAAATATGGCACTTCAGCCATGTCATGCCCGATTGCCACATCGGGGAGAACTGCAACCTTGGACAGAATGTGATGGTATCACCCGGCGTGGTACTTGGCAACAACGTCAAGGTGCAGAACAACGTCTCCATCTATACCGGCGTAGTTTGCGAGGACGATGTATTCCTGGGCCCGTCCATGGTATTTACCAATATCGTGAATCCGCGCTCTGCGATCGTCCGCCGCGACCAATACGTGAAGACCATGGTCAGAAAAGGGGCCACCATTGGCGCCAATGCCACGATCGTTTGCGGCATAGAGATCGGAAGTTATTCCTTTATCGGTGCGGGGGCGGTGGTCACCAAAGATGTACTCCCGCATGCCCTGGTGGTGGGGAACCCGGCCAGGCAGACCGGCTGGATGAGCGAATACGGGCACCGGCTTGATTTTGATGCATCGGGACAGGCGGCCTGCCCGGAAAGCGGCAGGTCCTACCATCTTAAAGACGGAAGCGTGACATGCGTGGATTAGCATCCCTTCATTAAACGCACGCGCTTACTAAAAGCAAGCCATTGTCACACTATACCAATTTTTTTACTGTATGGGAATTTTTGAAAAGCTTAAGAGGAAAGAAGCGGCGGTTTCGGTAATCGGACTTGGGTACGTTGGGCTTCCGATTGCACTGGAGTTTGCAAGGCATTTTCGGGTCGTTGGTTTTGACGTCCGGGCCGACCGGGTGGAGAAAATGCGCAACCGCATCGATCCGAACCATGAACTGGAAGCATCTGACTTTGATGGTTGCGATGTACTGTTTACAAGCGATGCGTCGGATCTGCGGCAGGCCCATTTTCATATCATCGGCGTACCGACGCCGATTGATACGCATAATTTGCCGGACCTGAGCTATGTGCTGGCAGCCTCGCGTTCTGTGGGCAAGGCATTGAAAAAAGGCGATTATGTGGTGTATGAATCTACCGTTTACCCGGGCTGCACAGAGGAAGACTGCATCCCGGTGCTGGAGGAAGTGTCCGGGCTGAGGGCGGGATCGGACTTTAAGGTGGGTTTCTCCCCCGAAAGAATCAACCCGGGCGACAAGGAACATTCGCTTACCACCATTGTCAAGGTGGTGTCTGGATGCGACGAAGAAGCGCTGGAAAATATTGCACAAACTTACGGGCAAATCGTAACGGCAGGCATACACAAGGCCCCGACAATACGGGTGGCGGAAGCCGCCAAGATCATTGAGAATACCCAGCGGGATGTGAACATCGCATTGATGAATGAATTATCCATCATTTTCAACCGCATGGGCATCAACACCTACGATGTGCTGGAGGCGGCCCGCACAAAATGGAATTTCCTGAATTTTTATCCCGGATTGGTGGGCGGGCATTGTATCGGGGTGGACCCCTATTACCTGGTCTACAAAGCGAAGGAGTTCCGCTACCATCCACAGGTTATCAACTCGGGCAGGTTCGTCAATGACTCCATGGGCTTCTATGCAGCCAAGCAGCTGGTTAAAAAGCTGATCGCGGCAGGCAAGAACATCCTTGGTACAAAAGTGCTGGTCATGGGGGCTACCTTCAAGGAGAATGTGACAGATATCCGGAACTCCAAGGTGGCGGACCTGATCAGTGAGCTCCAAAGCTATGGGGTCCGGGTGGATGTGACCGACCCATTTGCCGATGCAGAGGAGGTAAGGGAGGAATATGGATTCGGACTGGTCAGCGAGTACGACCACAACTACGATGCGGTGGTGGTGGCCGTGAACCATGCGCCCTACCTTCGGCTGACCGAGGATGACTTCCGCAATATGATGAAGGGCAACGGCCATGGAATACTGATAGACATCAAGGGGATCTACCGGAATAAAATAAAAGACTTAACTTACTGGAGTTTTTAAGCGTTTACCGCTATGGGGAAGAAAATTCTGGTTACGGGAGGCACCGGGTACATCGGTTCCCACACCGTCGTCGAACTGCAACTCAACGGTTACGAGGTACTCGTACTCGACAACCTTTCCAACTCACGCGAGCAGATGTTGGACCAGGTGGCCCGGATCACCGGCAAAAGGCCTTTGTTTGAAAAGATTGACCTGTGTGACCTGCTGAAGTTGAAAGCATTTTTCAAAGTGCATGACGACATGGAAGGGGTGATCCACTTCGCCGCACTGAAAGCGGTCGGGGAATCCGTTCAGCAGCCATTGCGGTATTACCGGAACAACCTGGTTTCGCTGGTTAACCTTTTGTCCTGCATGAATCAATCCGACAAAAACCCAGCCTTTGTCTTTTCATCATCCTGCACGGTATACGGCCAACCGGATCAACTCCCGGTGAACGAGCTGGCACCCGTAAAAGAAGCGGCATCCCCTTACGGGAATACCAAGCAGATCTCAGAGGAGATTATCCGGGACCACTGCGGGGTCTCCGGTATGCGGGCCATTTCCCTGCGGTATTTCAACCCGGTTGGGGCCCACGAGAGCGGTTTGATCGGAGAGCTCCCGCAGGGGGAGCCCAACAACCTGGTCCCATACATCACACAGACGGCAATTGGAAAACTACCCCAGCTCAGGGTTTTCGGAAGTGACTATAACACGCCCGACGGGACCTGCATTCGGGATTACATCCATGTCTGCGACCTGTCAAAAGCCCATGTGGCGGCGTTGGACCGCTTGCTTGAAGGGAAGGCGGAAGCCAGTTATGAGGTGTTTAACCTGGGCACCGGCAAGGGCTGCAGCGTGCTGGAAGTGGTCAGAGCGTTTGAAAAAGCCAGTGGAATAGTGCTACCCCTGGAGATGGCCGGCCGGCGGGAAGGAGACATTGAACAGGTATGGGCCGATACGACCTATGCCAATATCAAGCTGGGCTGGAAGGCAGAAGAAAACCTGGAACAGATGATGTCGTCGGCGTGGAAATGGGAACAGAACCTGGCGGCCGGCATCCTTGACGGGCGATAGGGGATCACGCGCGCAGCAATAACAAATAAAGCTAAACAGAAAAAATGAAGGACATATTGATTACGGGTGGGGCGGGTTTCATTGGATCGCATGTGGTGCGGTTGTTTGTGAACAAGTATCCGGAATCCAGGATCGTCAACCTCGACAAGCTCACATACGCCGGCAACCTGCTGAACCTGAAAGACATTGAAGACAAGCCCAATTATGGTTTTGTAAAGGGCGATATTGCGGACGGCCCTTTTGTATTCGCCCTGTTCGAAAAGTATTCCTTTGATGCCGTTGTGCACCTGGCGGCAGAATCCCATGTAGACCGCTCCATAGCGAACCCCATGGAGTTCGTGCATGCCAATGTGACCGGTACGGTCAATTTGCTGAATGCCGCGCGCAAGCATTGGGAAGGCTCCTTTGACAAACCCCGCTTTTTTCACGTCAGCACGGATGAGGTTTACGGTTCACTGGGAGCGGATGGGCTGTTCACAGAAACAACGCCTTACGACCCCCGCAGCCCCTATTCTGCATCAAAGGCCGCCAGCGATCATTTTGTACGGGCCTATTATCATACCTACGGACTTCCTGTGATCATCTCGAATTGCTCAAACAATTACGGACCCAACCAATTTCCTGAAAAACTCATCCCCCTTTTCATTCACAACATTTTACAGCAGAAACCCCTGCCGGTATATGGCAAAGGGGAGAATGTAAGGGACTGGCTGTATGTAGAGGACCATGCCCATGCCATTGACTTGATCCTGAGGGAGGGGGGAGTCGGACAAACTTACAATATCGGGGGACACAACGAGTGGAAGAACATCGACCTGATTCGTCTGCTTTGCAAAATCATGGACAAAAAGCTCGGGCGCCCCGAGGGCACATCCGTAAACCTGATTAGCTATGTAAAGGACCGCGCCGGACACGACCAGCGTTATGCCATAGATGCATCCAAACTTCAACAGCAATTGGGATGGAAGCCTTCTTTGGATTTTGAGAAGGGGCTGGAACTGACGGTGGACTGGTACCTGGGCAACAAGGATTGGCTGCAACAGGTCATCACCAAGGAATACCTGAATTATTACAGAGAGCAATACGAAAACCGCTGAGTCTGATTGTATGTCTTAAACAAAACGCATGAACCTGCTGAGTCAATGGTTTAACAAAAACAGGTCTGCCCCCGTGGGAACATTTGCCCCTTTACAGACCGACATTCACTCCCACCTGATCCCCGGCATCGACGACGGGGCAAAGAGCATGGCAGCTTCGCTTAACCTGGTAAAAAAACTGAAGGAGCTCGGATTCCGGAAGCTGGTCACTACCCCGCATGTAATGGTGGACCTTTACCGCAATGACGCAGCCCGGATCAAAAGCGGTGCCGAAGCACTCAGAAAAGCCCTGGCTGAGTCCGGCATGGAAATAGAACTGGAGGCAGCTGCAGAATACAAGATAGACGAAGGATTGCCGGTCTTGCTTGAACAGGGGGAACTGCTAAGTTTCGGGGACAATTACCTGCTTGTGGAACTTCCTTATTACAGTCCGCCGCTGGACCTGAAAGAACAGCTATTCGCCTTGCAATCCGCGGGATATACACCCATTCTTGCCCACCCTGAACGTTATGTTTACTGGCACAAAGAGTTTTCCAAACTGGAGGAACTCAAGGGCCTCGGGGTCCTATTCCAGCTCAACACCATCTCCCTGTCCGGGCATTATCCGCGGCTGACAAAAAAGACCTCTGTAAAGTTGATTGATGCAGGAATGGTAGACTTCCTGGGCAGCGATGTGCACAACAGCCAATACTTTCCCCTGCTGGAAAAAGCCATGCAGGAACCCGCCCTGAGAAAACTAATCGATAGCGGAACGCTCAAAAACCACCTGGTCTGACCCACATCCGGGCTCCCGGTACCTGCCGATGTTTACATAATGATTTAAAAAACGCCCTCCCTGTATAGCAAAATCAACAGATAGGCGACATAAAGCAGAAGCAATGCCCCGCCCCGCCAGCGCTGCAGCACCCTCCGGCGCGGGAACAGCAGAAAAACGAACAGCAGGATGCTGGCCAGAATGCCGACGGAAATGTCAAAGTTCAAGTCCAGGTTAAACGGCAGGGGCTGGATTACTGCACTCACCCCCAGCACGAAAAAGACATTGAAAATATTGGAGCCGATGATGTTCCCGACCACAATGCCGGGATTCTTTTTGATGGCGGCGGCCACACAGGTAGCCAACTCAGGGAGCGAGGTGCCCACCGCCACAATGGTCAGGCTGATGGTCGCCTCTGACATGCCCAGCGAGACGGCCACTTGCACGGCTCCATCCACGATCCACTTCCCGCCAACCACCAGGGCAGCGATCCCGCCAATGATCATAGACCAGGAAAGCCAGGGCGGGAGTTGCCTGGCCGGCACCACGGGATGGGTCTCATCCAGCCTGGCGATACTGAAAGCATAATACATAAACAGGATGAAAAAGGCCACCAGCACGATCCCGTCGCTGCGATAGATCATCGAGGGCACACTTGGACTGTCGAACAATGTGTCGTTGGCCAGCACCCCGATAATTACGGCAGCCAGAATGGCCAGGGGGGCCTCCTTCCATTGGGTGTTGCGATTCACGGCCAGCGGGTAGATCAGTGCCGACACCCCAAGAATCAGGAAGATGTTGGAGATATTGCTGCCAAGCACATTGCCCATGGCCACATCGGCGGCCCCTTGCCAGCTTGCGATCAGGTTCACCACCAGTTCAGGCGAGGAAGTACCCAGCGCCACGATGGTGAGTCCGATTACAACATTCGGGATACGGTACTTCCTGGCCAGGGAGGCGGATCCATCCACCAGCCAGTTTGCGCCGAAGATCAGCAGCACAAAACCCGCAACGAACAGAATATAGATCAGCATCGGATCAAGTTAAGCATCGGGCCGGTATTTAAACCGGGGCAGGGGCCCCCGGCAGAAAATATGTCAGGCGCTGTAAGCTTCTATCTCGCGGTTCAGCTTTTTTACCAATCCCTGGAGTACGGTTCCGGGTCCCACTTCCACGAATGTAGTGGCCCCGTCAGCAATCATATGTTCCATGATCTGGGTCCAACGAACCGGCGAAGTTAGCTGGGCGACAAGGTTTTCCTTGATTTTGTCCGGTTCGCTGCCCGGCAGGGCATCCACATTTTGGTAAACGGGACAGCGCGGTGCCTTGAAGGGGGTCTGGTTGATGGCTTCTGCAAGCTCCACGCGGGCAGGTTCCATCAGCGGGGAATGGAAGGCTCCTCCTACTTTCAGCGGCAGGGCACGCTTGGCACCGGCCTGTTTCAGCAGCTCACAGGCAATCTCGATGCCTTTCTCACTGCCGGATATAACGAGTTGGCCCGGGCTGTTGTAGTTCGCCGGAACAACCACCTCGTAAATCCCTGCAAGTACGCTTTCTACCACATCATCCGACAGTCCGATGATCGCAGCCATCGTAGAAGGCTCTTTTTCACATGCCTTTTGCATGGCCTGGGCCCTTTTGGACACCAGTCGCAGCCCGTCCTCAAAGTCAAGGGCACCGGCAGCCACCAAGGCAGAAAATTCACCCAGGCTGTGGCCTGCGACCATATCTGGTTTGAATTCTTCACCCATGGTATGGGCCAAAATGACCGATTGCAGGAAAATGGCTGGCTGTGTGACCTTGGTTTGCCGCAGGTCCTCGTCCGTTCCGGAGAACATCAGGTCCGTAATCCGGAACCCCAGAATCTCGTTGGCTTTCTCAAACATTACGCGGGCTTCATCGGAGCCATCGTATAGTTCCTTGCCCATACCGACGAACTGCGCTCCCTGCCCGGGAAAAACAAATGCTTTTTTCATAGATCCGGAATTTTAAAATCAACGCAAAGGTAAAATTATTTCCGGATCGCGGCTAGTGCAATTTGGAGCCCAGCAAATGGATGAACTCCGCCCTGGTCTTGTCGGTCAGGAAGGCACCGGTAAAATCGCTGGTGGTGGTCACCGAATTTTGCTTCTGTATCCCCCGCATCATCATGCAAAAATGGTGGGCTTCAATCACTACCGCCACCCCAAGCGGGTTCAGGGTTTCCTGTATGCAATTCTTAATCTGGGTGGTCAGTCGCTCCTGCACCTGCAGGCGGCGCGCAAACGCATCCACCACACGTGGAATCTTGCTCAATCCGACAATATACCCATTGGGGATATAAGCCACGTGCGCCTTTCCGACAAAAGGCAGCATATGGTGTTCACACATGGAGTAAATCTCGATATCCTTTACGATGACCATCTGCCTGTATTCCTCCTTGAACATGGCCGACCGCAGCAGCTCGTGCGGGTTCAGGTCATAGCCATGCGTCAGGAACTGCATGGCCTTGGCCACCCGCTCCGGGGTCTTCTCCAGGCCTTCTCTGGAAGGGTCCTCCCCTATCAGTTCAAGTACCTTGCGGTAATGTCCGCCAAGGGCTTTAATTTTATCGGGATTGTACAGGTCGATTTTTTCATAATCGTCCATTTTGTTCTCCACGACCATTTCCCTGTTGATTTCTGATGCCATATCCTTAGTAATTGAATGCGTTTCCTTTTCCAAAATATTCCACAAAATTGTTTTCCGTCTCTTCCAGCCGGATTTTGTGAAGCTTTGCTCCCAGCTTTATCACAGCCTCTTCCAGCTGTTCCCAGATACCGATCGCCAGATTCTCCGTAGAAGCCAGGCGGTCTTTCATGAAATCCACTTCCAGGTTGATGTTGGCGTGATCAAGCTTCTGAATCACCCGCTCCCTGACCAGGCGGCTAAGCTCCTTCAGGTTGGCCACAAATCCGGTTTCGGGATCCACCTCACCTGCCACCGTAACGTAGAGCACATAGTTGTGTCCGTGCCAAAGCGGGTTGGAGCATTTCCCAAACACTTCCAGGTTCTTCCGGTCGTCCCATTCCGGCCGGAAGAGCCGATGGGCCGCATTGAAAGTCTCGCGTCGCGTAATATACACCGTTTCAGCCATCACAGAACTGTTTCTGCCGACAAAGGTACATGAAAAAACAGAATATAGCCGTTCTTTATGTCCGTCGGATGGGTCGTTGCCAGCAGCTTCTTGTTTAATTTATTTGTATCAATGAATAAACAAAATCACACAAGAAAGGTTCAGCGGAAACAGGTGGCGAATCGAAAAAAAGCTAGCGCGGATCAAAGAAAAGGGTACAGCGTATCGATCCAGCGATCCTCCGTGATAAAGAAACGCCCCATATCTGCCCAGCGCTCAAGGATCCTGGCCTCCTTCATCTCTTCGGCAGAAAGACCCTGGCGTTTGGCCTCTTGCACGACTTCCACAGTCTCTATCAGGGTCTGCCGCCAGGCTGCCAGTTCATCCATTGTATATATCGGACCATGCCCCCCGCTGATGACCGCATCGCCAGGATAATTGGCAATGATCCATTCCAGGTTCTCCAGGTAGCCGAAAGGATGGCCCCCGTTGGATACATCCACAAACGGAAAGTTGTCAGCAAAAAGCAGGTCACCCAGCACAAGCACATTCCCTTCCGGGAAATAAATAATGATGTCGCCGCTGGTGTGGCCATCCGGAAGGTGCAGCATCTGCAGGGTCTGACCGTTAAATTCGAGGTCCAGATCGTATGAGAATGTGATATTTGGCATCGCATGTCCCGGGAAGGCAGGTATAACCCGTTCCCCCTGGGTACGTTCCGTCCCAAGATAGGCCTTCACGGAATGATGGGAAATGATGTCGACCCCCTCGCCGAGTCCCAGATTGCCCCCGGTATGGTCCCCGTGGATATGGGTGTTCACGACATAACGCAGGGGTTTGTCGGAAAGCTCGCGCAGGGCAGCCTTCAACTGTGGTACGGTCTGCTCGTAAGCCGCATCGATGAGCAACACCCCTTCCTCACCGACATAGGCAATGACAGAAACGCTTCCCCCGACAAACAATCGGTGGATACCCGGTGCCAACTCGGTGGTTTCCACAGTCATGGCAGCCCAGTCACGCTGTGCATTTGCAAACAGAGGCAGGAAAATCAAAAGGAATACAATGTTTTTCATCTGATCATTATTTGTTTGATAAAATAAACAACACAAAACCGATTTTGATTGATTCCGCCGCAAAAAAACGTAAATTGCGGCCCAAAATGTCCAGACTTAGATGATGTTTTCGATATTGCAACATGGCTGGCTGAGTTTCAGGCGTGCCCATTATTTTAGCAGGAGTGTCGGCATCAGAATCCTGATCGGCTTTGTGGTATTTACCATGCTCTGGTATATGTCCATGATTGGCAATGCCCTGCCCGGCATACTGCAAAGCCTGTTTCCTGACAGCCAGCCACTGGATGTTTTTCTGTCCTATTTGCTGATCATTTATGCCAGCGACCTGTCCTTCCGCCTGGTCAGCCAGCCGATCCCACGGCAAGGCGTCACACCCTACCTGCACCTTCCGCTCAAACGCAGCCGGCTGGCCGCACTGACCCTGTTCCGCTCGTGGTTCAGCCTGTACAACGTTTACCTGCTGGCCATGCTGATCCCGTTTTTCATGAGAACGGTCCACCACCCCATTTCCCCCCGGTCCTTTTGGTTCATGATAATCGGATGCCTCCTGCTTTCAGGGATCAACCATTCCCTGGGCCTGTTATTTAAGACATACCGAAGAATGGATGCCCGCTTCTTGGCCTTAACCGGTATCGCTGCATTGATTATCATTGTTGTCGGATGGGTTTTTCTGGACAAGCTGTTGGCAATCTCGGGCATGCTTGGACAGGCGATGCTGGAAGGCAGGGCGTGGGTATTCCTCCTGTTGCTGCTGCTTATTGCCGGCATGCAACCCCTGGCGCGCAAGGGCTTGGAGTCCGGCTTTTACTCCCTGGGTAGCCAGGGAGGCGCCCGGGCCGCCACATCCGGTTACCTTGGAAAGCTGTTCCATAAAATTCCCCACTGGGGTCCTCTATGGGACTTTGAATGGAAACTCATCACCCGCAACAAACGGTCCAGGCAGAACTTTTTACAGGCCCCCCTGATGATCCCGCTAGTACTCTACTTTGTAATCTACTCACCGGCGGGGAGCCTGACGGCCATGACCCCGTTCATTCTGATGGCTATCGGCTCATATGGCTTTGTCCACCTGCAGTATGTCTTCTCCTGGGAAAGTCGGTTTTTTGATTTTGTCGCCACCAGAGACCTCGATTTTAAATCCCTGATCCGGGCCAAATATGTTTTTTATGCCTTGCTGGCCACCCTTCAGTTTCTTCTGCTGACACCATTTGTGCTGATCTTCAAGCCTGAGGTCTATCCTTTTCTGGCCGGGGTGTTTCTGTATGCAATCGGACCCGTATACTGTATGCTGTTTTATGCGGGACTGGGAAATTCCACCCGGATCGATCCAAACCAACGGGCCTTTTTTAACTTTGAAGGGACCAGCGGCACCCTGTTTTTTATCATCATTCTGATCTTTGCATCCACCATTCCCCTCTTTATTGCCGGCGGACTGATCCCGCTTGAAAGTCCGCTGGGCTTTTCCCTTGCCGCCGGGATCACTGGCCTTGCATTCCTGGCAGCCGCACCGGCATGGACTGCCGATGTACACCGCCGTTTTCAACGAAAAAAATACCGCAACCTGAACAAATACCGGGAAAAATAAACCAGGTGAATCACAGCATATGGAAATCATTGTAGATCAACTGAAAAAAAAATACGGAAGCCAGTTTGCCCTTGACATTTCGTCCCTGAAGATACCTGGCGGGGAACTTGTTGGCATCATTGGCAACAACGGGGCTGGAAAAACCACGTTCTTCAGGCTGTTGCTCGATCTGATCCAGGCTTCTGCGGGCAATATTCAGGCAGACGGTCGGGACGTGGCCGGCAGCGACCACTGGAAACCAACCACCGGAAGTTTCCTGGATGAAGGTTTTTTGATCGACTTCCTCACTCCGGAAGAGTTTTTCCATTTCACCGGCAGACTCTATGGGTTCACACCGGCCCAGATCGATGAACGGATACAGGGGTTTTCCAGGTTCATGAGCGGGGAGATCCTGGACCAGAAAAAATACATCCGGCAGTTCTCCACCGGCAACCGCCAGAAGATCGGGATTGTCGCCGCCATGATGGTGCAGCCCGAACTTTTGGTGCTGGATGAACCATTTAACTTCCTCGACCCAAGCTCCCAGATATTGATCAAGCGGATGCTTCAACAGGAAAATAAATCCCGTGGCACCACGATGCTGCTGTCAAGCCACAACCTGAACCACATCACGGAAATCTGCAACCGCATCATTCTGCTGGAGCACGGCAGGATCATAAAGGATATCCGGCTGCCGGAAGACGGACTACAAGAAATTGAAAAATATTTTTCAGTCAGCGCAGGTCCGGAAAATGAATAGGAGCAGCCACAGGATAAGGCAAGGCCGGGCAAAAAGCAGCCCCACCCCACACCCATAAACGTACCACATGCAAAACCAGGCGGCCCCCAAAAAGACCTACCTGATCCCGCTGCTCATCATCGGGGGGATCTTCTTTGTAATCGGCTTCGGCATCGGGATCAGCGGCTTCCTCACCCCGGCCCTGCGCACCGCATTCGACCTGGGTGTTGGGGAGTCCTACCTGGTCACGGCCGCCATCTTTTCGGCATTTGTGATCTTCGGGAGGCCTTCCGCGTGGGTCATCTCCCGTTTCGGCTACCGAAGGTCCATGGTCGCCGCATTCGCCATTATGGCGGTCGGCATGCTGCTGTTCGTACCGTCCGCCACCTCCATCAGTTTCCCTTTGTTCCTGCTTGCCCTGTTTGTCGGGGGAATCGGCAACACCCTGCTGCAAGCAGCGGTAAACCCATACATCACGATCGTGGGACCCATGGAAACGGCTGCTGTGCGGATGAGCCTGATGGGGATCATGAACAAGCTTGCCTGGTGGGCAGCCCCGCTATTTCTGGGTCTGTTCATTGACCTTCAGGAAGTCCGGCTCGGGGATGTGATTCTGCCATTCTACCTCGTGGGTGGCATACTGCTGTTGCTGGGGATTGGTGTCTACTTCGCCCCGTTGCCGGAAGTAAAGGCAAAGGGTGAAGATCAGGATGGCGAAAACCAGACAGATCCCCTTGACCTGGCGTCGGATTATGCCAGGAACAAGCGCAGCATACTCCAGTTTCCGCACCTGCTGCTGGGTGCCCTGGCTATTTTCCTGTATGCCGGCATTGAAATACTGCCAATGGCCTCGGTCATTGACTTTGCCCGGGCAAGTTTCGGGGATGAGCCGAACCTTGAAAGGTATGCCGGGTTTGTGACTGTCGGACTGATAGCCGGGTATGTTTTCGGGGTGCTGACAATCCCGAAGATTATTTCCCAGAAGCGGGCACTTGTCCTCTTCTCGCTCATAGGCATCGCTTCCAGCCTGATGCTCGTCCTCCTCCCCGTGCAGTATGCCTTCTACTGCCTGCTGATGGTCAGCTTTGCCAACTCCCTCATGTGGCCTGCCATCTGGCCGCTGGCCATTGCTGACCTGGGCAAGTTCACCAAGGTCGGGTCCTCCATTCTGGTCATGGGCATCGTCGGGGGTGGGATCATCCCCCTTGCATTCGGGTTCCTGGTGGGCCTCGGGGAAGGCGGATCCGAAGTGGTCAGCAATTACCAGAGCGCCTACTGGATACTCCTTCCCGCATACCTGTTTATTTTGTATTTTGCGTTGCACGGACACAGGATCAGGACCCGAAACGACCGAAGAACAAGGATGTGAAACGACCAAATAACAAGGACCCGAAACAACCAAAGAACGAGGACCCGAAACGACCAAATAACAAGGACCCGAAACAACCAAATAACAAGGACCCGAAACAACCAAATAACAAGGACCCGAAACGACCCGGTGAATATGGATATGAATAGGCGGCAAATAGATTATGAAGAAGCCATTGGAGCATTCTTCCCCGGCCGGGAGGTGATCAACATCATCCCTTACGGGAACGGGCACATCAATGACACCTTCAAACTGGAGATCAGACAGGAGACCGGCGGCGGCGGATCCTGTTTCATCCTGCAACGCATCAACACGGGGGTTTTTAAAAATCCCGCGGGCATCATTGCCAACCATTTAAAGCTTCAGAAGGAATTCAGTGCCGGATCGGAGGACATCGTGGTTCCTGCCCTGCTGCCGGGCAGGAATGGGGAGTACCTTTTTACTGACCAGCAAGGAGGAGCGTGGCGGGTCATGGACTTCATCCCGGGAACCCACTCCATCGAGCTGGTGGAAGAGCATTGGCAGGCCCGCCAGGCCGGAAACGCATTCGGATGGTTTGTCGGGCACTGCTCACAACTGGATCCGACAGAATTTGAAGAGGCCATCCCGGATTTTCACCGGCTGTCATTCCGGCTGAGGCAATTGCGGGAGGCGGTGGAGAATGACCATGCGAGACGGCTGGAGCAGGTCAGGGAGGTGGTGGATTTTTTTCTGCAACGCGCAGGATCGCTGGGTCTGATCGAGGAACTGGCAAACAGTGGGGAGATCCCACTCAGGGTGGTCCACAACGACACCAAGATCAACAACCTGTTGTTCCGCGAAAGCAAGGCCGTGGCCGTCATCGACCTGGACACCGTGGGACCGGGTTCCCTGTTCTATGACTATGGGGATGCGATCCGCACCGGGGCCAATGCCGCCATGGAGGATGAGCCGGACCACCGGAAGTCCTCCCTTGTCCCCTGGGCATTCGAAGCCTATACCAGGGCCTACCTGGGGCAGGTCAGGTCCGCCGCCACCCCCAAGGAAAGAGAATTCTTCCACCTGGCCCCGGTATTAATGACCTATATCATGGGGATCCGGTTTCTGGCCGATTACCTGAATGGGGATGTATATTATAAAACGGCCCATGCAGACCACAACCTGGTCCGTGC